>JABDRA010000629.1 GCA_013041995.1 Anderseniella sp.
GTCGCCAGATTCGCCACCGCGCCCCAAGCCAGATTTTTCCTCGAGCACGCAGGAACTGATTTTGCGCCCATACAACACGCCCACGACATCTATCAGCGCGCTCTGGAGACAGTAAACCGAGCTATTCCGAGAGACCTGAAAGTGCTGCGCATCGAGCGTGAACAGGTCCCGTTTACAGAATTTGACAACGACCTGGTGATTGCACTGGGTCCGGACGGCCTGGTGTCGAACACCGCAAAATACCTGCCGACACAAATGCTGATCGGTGTGAACCCGGATCCTGCCCAATTCGACGGGGTATTGCTGCCATTCGCACCTGATGAAGCAGCCGGGGCAATTGCTCTGGCACTGGACAATAAAGCTATGCAGGCACATGTGAGCCTCGCGCGAGCCGTGAGCCGCGATGGTCACAGCCTGCTTGCCTTCAACGACCTGTTCATCGGAGCAGCAAGTCACGTGTCAGCGCGCTATGAGCTGCATCACGCCGGCAAAACGGAACGGCAATCCTCCAGCGGCATTATTGTTTCAACCGGAGCCGGGTCTACCGGATGGCTCCGGTCAGTTCTGACAGGTGCCAGATCCATCGAAGCCCTGGCAAACGGCCGCGCGGCCCCCGCGCCTGTCGACCACCCCCTGCCCTGGGATACCAGTGAACTCATCTACTGCGTCCGCGAACCGTTCCCCAGCAAGATGAGCGGAACGACACTCGCCTATGGCGTGGTCAACTCAAAACACCCGCTTGAGGTGACGTCTCACATGGCGTCAGGCGGGGTAATCTTTTCCGACGGCATTCAGTCAGATGCGATACCGTTTGAGACAGGCTCAATTGTTTCCGTTGGTATCGCCCGGCAAAAGGCGCATCTGGTTGTACAATGATCCTTTCAGCCATCTGCTGCTTGCGCTGATCATGCACTCCCGCTAAACGAGCATCATGACTATTACAGTTCGCTTCGCGCCTTCTCCTACCGGCCGCATTCATATCGGCAATGCCCGCACCGCCATTTTGAACTGGTTGTTTGCGCGCAAGTCCGGCGGTCGTTTCATTTTGCGATATGACGACACCGATGCTGAACGTTCCACCAGGGAATTTGCGGACGGTATAGCAACCGACCTTGACTGGCTTGGCCTGACACCGGATGAGGTGTACCGGCAGTCGGACCGCTTTGCCCTATATGACGCTGCTGCTGAAAAGCTGAAGAGCGACGGCAGGCTGTATGCCTGTTACGAAACCGCTGAAGAGCTCGATTACAAGCGCAAGCGTCAGTTGGCCCGGCACCAGCCGCCGATCTATGACCGGACCGGGCTCAACCTGTCGGATGAAGACCGCGCCAAGCTGGAAGCAGACGGGCGCAAGCCCCATTGGCGGTTCAAGCTGGATCAGCGGGACATTCACTGGAACGATCTGGTGCGCGGAGATGTCAATATAGACACGTCATCATTGTCTGACCCGGTCCTGATCCGCGAAGACGGCAGCTACCTCTACACCCTGCCCTCGGTTGTGGATGATATCGACATGGGGATGACCCACATCATACGGGGTGAAGATCACACTACCAATGCGGCTGTACAGGTTGAGATTTTCGAAGCGCTTGGCGCCAGGGCACCGGCGTTTGCGCATCATTCCCTGCTTGTAGGCGCAGATGGCAAAGGCCTGTCGAAGCGGCTCGGTTCACTGTCGATTGCGGCAATGCGCGAGGACGGACTGGAAGCCATGGCGGTGGTCAGCCACGGCGCCCTGATCGGCACCTCGGAGGCGATCGAACCGCATACCGAAATGGGCACCCTGCTGGAGGCTTTCGATCTGTCCAAGCTGTCGCGCGCGCCGGGCCGGTTTGATATGGCGGAGCTTGAAAATCTCAATGCGCGCATTGTACATCAGCTCTCATACGACGACGTTCGCGAGCGCCTCGCGGGGATGGGCGCGGATGGCGGTGAAGGGTTCTGGCGCGCCGTGCACGGCAATCTGTCCAAAGTCCGGGATGCCGGCGAATGGCACCGGATCATCTATGGCGACATGATCGGCGAGATTGCGGACGAGGATCGTGACTTCATCTCGCAGGCCGCCGCGTTGCTGCCGGATGAACCGTGGGGTGAAAACACCTGGAAGTCCTGGACTGATGAGGTCAAGCAGGCGACCGGCCGCAAGGGCAAAGGCCTGTTCATGCCGTTGCGTCTGGCATTGACCGGCAAGCAGCACGGGCCCGAACTGGCGGCCCTGCTGCCACTCATCGGCCGGGATCGCGCGACTTCGAGATTGTGACCTGTATCGCACATAGGTCTGCGCCCTGGCGACATATGCGAACACAACCGTCATTCGTGCTGGTCAGTTGGAAATCACCCTTTGCCCCCAGGCAGACGCTTCAGTAGCCGATGCAACTGGCAGAGCAACCTCACTCGAGCTTGAGGGAGGGCTGCCAATGTCCGTCGCGGCAGCCATTGTTCGATAGCAAATGAATGCTTGAATTGCAGAAATTTAGCGACACGTGGTTAGGTAAATCTTCAACTTTCCTTAATACCGTCAGACAACTGAAGGGAAAGTGGATCGGTGTTGAACAATTCAGCCACACAATCGCCGCACGACGTTGGTCATGCAGACGGTGCAACTGCTGTTGCACGCCTGAGCAGTTGTTCAACTATTGACGATCGTGCAGTCGCACTTCTTGATGCGTGCGTTCCTCCAGGCAGGATAAATGATGAACTGCTTCGCACCACGCCACTCAGTGATCTGAGCAGCCTCATCGCTCAGATCGTAGCGATGTTGCGAACCATAGATGTCCAGCAATTGCTGGGGAAACAATTGTGGTATCATCGGTTGATCGGCGCAGACATCGAGGCTCGTCTCGAATTTGAACTGGCAAGTCGCAACGCTTCGTCGGTCATGACCCAGTTGCACGACAAGCATGTTGAGGCAGAACGCCTGTCCCAGTTGATTGTCCGTGAAACCGAGATGATCGGTGAGCAACAAGATCAACTGGAACAAGCTATTTCTGTTGCCCGGGCATTGATCCGTTCAAGTCCCTCGGCTGACGAGTATGACAAATCAAGATTTGAGCGGCGGTTAGCCAACATGATGGCACTTCATGTCGCCAACGGAAACACCATCAAGCAATTCCAGATGGCTCACCAGACAATCACTATCGTCATTGATCGATACAGGGATGTAGACAAACTGCTCTTCCCACTTTGGCAACGCAATGTCGCAGCGATCGCCCAGAGTGACGGCAGGCTCAGTCATGATGACGCGACCGTCACCCAGTTGCAGCAAGTGCAGAACCAAATTCTAGAGTCCATCCAGTCAGGAACAAGCCAATGAAAACGCAAGGCCAGAATGGCAAAATCACCCCCATGGACGTTATTGATATGGAAACCGCGGACCTTGATGTTCGCCAGGTAGAAGAACTTGCGAAGTCCATTGACATATATTCGTTGTCCTCGATTTCAGATTTTGGTTCAGAGGTAGCGGATCGCTCCATGGGACACTCTGAAGACCTCCTGAAATCAGCGCGCCTGTCGGACCTGGATGACACCGGTGAGAAACTCAACGAAATCGTGCTTGTGGCGCGTGAATTCAATCTGGATGCGATTGAAGATCAGCTATCCCGCAAGCCAGTGCTTGGTGGTCTGTTCAAGCGTTTTGCGATGACTCGTGAAAAGGCGATGGCCCAGTTTGACAGCGTAAAGGACCAGATCGACAAGCTGGTGGTCAGCATTGATAGCACCGCCAGTTTACTGAACGTACGCAGCGAAGATTATCAGGATATGTACGATAAGGTTCGTTCAGATTATGCCCGGCTTGGCATGCACGTGGCCGCCATCAAGATGCGTTTGTCCGATATTGAAGATGAAAAATCCCGGTTGGGAACCAGCGGAGATGATCCTGAAAAAGCTGAGGTGCTGTCCTTGCTGGAAGCAAATCACAACGTGTTGCAAAAGCGTTCGGATGATCTTGAAGTACTGCGTCATGCAGCATTGCAAACCCTGCCGACAGTCCGGGTAATCCAGTTCAACAACCAGTCACTGATTGACAAGTTCAACACGATCCAGCGGCTTACCTTGCCGTCATGGAAGAGATCTTTTCTTCTCGCATTGGCAATGGACGAGCAACGCGGCGCTGTTGAGTTGGCCAACACTGTTGACGATGCAACCAACGAATTCATGAAACGCAATGCAGACCTTCTCCATCAGAATGCTGTCAGTACCGCCAAGTCCAATCAACGTCTTGTCGTTGATATTGAGACGCTTCGCCACGTCCATAACAAGATCATAGATACGCTTGAAGACGTTCGAGAGGCCCATCTGGACGGAGCAGCAAAGCGTAGCTCGGCTATTGGTGAGTTGGAAAACCTGCGCCGAGCCATGGCTCAGGGCAAGAGGGCTGTTGAGAATGTTGCAGCCGAGTAGAGCACTCCTGTCGCAAGCCGAGACGTTCTGCGAAGCATTTTCTTCTCTCGATCTATCCTTCAGGGCCGAGTTGCTAAAGAGATCAGGCGAGCTGCTTTACGGTATTGGCATCCTTCTGCTGATCTGTGTGATTATCAAGTGGCCCCAGTCAATTCAAAGCCTGGATCTACTGGAATTCTATTTCTCCTTGCCGCCGGAAACGGTAGATATATTGGGACGTTACGGATTCCCACCTACCTTGGAGGCAGCACAAGACAGCGTCCTTGCTGCGTTTACGGCTTCCCGGGTTGTGTTTTGCCTGTTGGCGGCGTCAATAATCGCGATCGGCGCCAAGTTGCGTCGTCGCAATACTTTTTGCCATGTCGTTCTGCTGGCTTTCGTCGCGGTTCCCGCCATGGATCTTTATTACCTGAAAATCTCACTCATATTCTTCTCATTTTTGATGCTGGGTTTTTTAATAATCTCAGCGATACATGGGGAATGGAAAGCGCTTTTGAAAACTGCGTTATTCGTGTTTCTTGTTTCCCCACTGTTGCTGTTCATTGTTGTTCCATCACCGCCGCCGCCCAGCGCTCATGTTCCAAACATGAAATGGTTTTTCAACGTCGCATCGACATACAACTCCAAGGAAAAATCCAGGAAGATCGCATACACAAAACAACAGATAGCCAAAAAAATACCGGCCGCCACGTTGCCAACAGTACTTCCTTCACTGGAAAAACTGCTTCTGACCAACCCGGTTCCCGATCACCCGAATTCAATTGTTCCCACTTGGTGGCGCTTCGCACACAGCCCGTTCTCCGTTGGCTTTATCATGCTTGCCTCCGGGGTTGGGTCAGTACTCGTCATCTTGTTTGGTTTGTTGCTGGAGATTGTCGGGCATTTCATGCGCAAGCGGGTGATCAGGCTTGACGGTTTGATGGCCCAGCTTAATCGATTGGGGACACCAAACTGATGCATGATCCGTTTGACACGCTTCAGAAGCGCAAGGCCAGATTCTTCCGTTGGGCCGTCTGGCTGGCCATTGCAAGTGTTGCAATTCTGTGTGCAAGCGTGAACGGCTGGCTGCCGTCACCATATCAAAACACTGCATTTCCCGCTGTCTTCTTCCTGGGCATGAACAAGGAAGTGATCGCGTTGCACGGCTTGACCGGACGATCCGGCCTCGAGTTCCAATCCTACACGGCTGCGGTACTTGAGTGGTCTTTTCTGTTCTTCGGGCCGTTCACGGTCATTGGGCTGATATACTTCATGCTCAAGAGAAAATACAAAGCAGGTCTCAGATTGATCGGGCTGTACGCATTGCTGTTTTTCTCTCAACTGGGCACCATTATGGACGTTGGAGGCCGAACAGCCAGAGCATTTGCAATTGGTGACGTGGCTCCCTCGCATCTGGCACGACTTGAGCGGTTGGCTTTGTCGTCAGATCCTTCGACCAAACTTGGAAGAGATCAATTCCGGTTTGTATTCAGCAACAAGTCAATGGAAGGCTTCGGCGGCCAGCAATTTGCCAGACAATACGGAGGCAAGAGAAAAATTGTCTTTGTACCGCCGGAGACGGTCAAACGTGTCGATGCCCGATTTGTGCATTCCTTTCTGACCCGGCTCGCCTATCTCAATGGAGATGTGGACAAGGCTCAGTTGCATTTCCGCAAACTTGGCGCTGAATTGTCAGATGCAATTTCCTGGCAACATTTTCTGGTTGCCGAATGGCTGATCGCAAATAGAAGGGATATCGGCCTTTTCGGACCTCAGCTTGACGAAAAATTTCAAATCCTGCGCTATCGCCGTATTTTATCCACTGCAGGTATCGCAGTTGGATCGCTGCTTGTGTTGTTTTCACTGTTGGCACTTGGCCTGGTTGTTGTCATCAGTTTGCGCAGCAGGAGGCTGGAGGTATTTCGTGTGCAAAGGGCGAATTACATCGCAAGAGAAACCGAAGCCGCTCAAACCAACCAGTTCACGGCGACTTTTTCAACAAAGTAGGCTCTGTATGATCGTTTGGGGATGTGGCCGAAGCCCAGCCGCGGAATGGGCAGTTCAAAATCGTTTCGAACTGATGGTTGGGTCTGGAAAATCAGCTTCTCAACTTTGGCAGGATCAGCACCATGAAGATTGCTGAACAGACCAGTACAAGCGCCACAATCTCGCGCCAGCTCACCGGTTCGCCGAGCAGCAACAGGCTGGAATACACACCGATGACCGGCACCGCCATGACCCCGATAGCGGCATAGACAGCGGGAAACATGCTCACGATCTTGAAGTAAGCCCATTGGCAAAACACCATGGGGAACGCCAGCACATAAGCAAAAGCAATGATCGCCGATGTACTCAGGCTGACTAGGTCAGGAAACGGCTCAAGCGCCAACGCTCCGATACCCACCGGTATCGCCGCCAGCAGCAACTGCCAGCCGATAATGGTGGCAACGGGGGTTTGCCATTGGAACCGCTTGAACAGGACTGTGCCGAAGCCCCAGGACAATGCGGCACCCAGCATGATCAGTGACCCCACGGGTGCAGACCCCAATACCGCAATGTCATGACCGATCAACACGCCAAGACCTGCCATGCCCAGACCAAGGCCGGCAAACACCGCAAGCGACACGCGTTCTCTCAGGACGGGAACGGCAAACAGGGCCGCCCACACCGGCATGGTGAAGGCTATAATGGATGCCCTGCCCGCCGGCACCAGTGTCAGCCCATAGGCTGAAAACAAATGCCAACCGACCATGTTGAACACGCCGCACGCCAGCAACGGCCACAGATCCCCGGCAGGTACCCGCAACCGGTTACCGGACAGGCCCGAAATGGTGAGCAACGCGCCACCGCCGATCGCCAGGCAGATCGTGCGAAACCACCACGGACTGATTTCGCCGAGCACGATTTTCATACCCGGCCAGTTGACGCCCCAAAACACCGTGACCGCCGCCAGCAGAGCAAATCCGGCAATGGGCAGTCCTGCCGGTGACGAGTGTTTTGAGGCAGATGTGTCAGCCAACTTGCGGAATCTCGCGATCCGGATTGGGCACCTTGAAACCGGCCTGAACTGCAGGGCGGGCAGCGATTGCCTCATACCAGCGCTTGACGTTGGCAAACTCGTTCAAGTCAATGCGCTGCCATTCAAACCGCGATGCCCAAGGCCAGATAGCCATGTCGGCGATCGAATAGTCGCCAGCCACGTAGTCCTCTTCCGCCAGCCTGCGATCAAGCACGCTGTACAACCGCTTGCACTCGGCAGCATAGCGGGCTTCGGCATATTCAGACTTGCCAGGGTTGAAGTGCAGGAAATGATGGGCCTGGCCGAGCATCGGGCCAAAACCACCCATCTGCCACATCAGCCATTCCATGGCCTGCCAGTGGCGCGGTCCGTCGGGAGCCAGGAATTTTCCGGTTTTCTGGGCCAGGTACAAAAGTATGGCACCAGACTCAAACACCGTCTGGCCAGTGTCATTGTCGCGGATTGCCGGGATCTTGTTGTTCGGTGATATTTTCAGGAAATGCGGTTGAAGCTGCTCATCCTTCATGATGTTGATCGGGTAAACAGTGTATTCCAGCCCGAACTCCTCAAGCGCGATAGACGCCTTGTAGCCGTTGGGAGTGCTCCAGGTGTAAAGATCAATCATTTTAGTCGTAGTCTCCTTGCGAGGGTTTCAAAACAGGAATGAGATGCGCTGCGATCGGTCACGCCAGCGTAAGCCGGCTCGCCGCTGCTTCGAGGTCGAGAATGACGTTGTAATGGGCCGGATCGGGAAATGTAATGCCTGACAACAGCAATTCCGCGCGAACATCACTCAACGCAGGGTCCTCCATTGCCTGGCGAAGCGCCGTCTGCAACCGCTCCACTGTTTCGGCACTTACCGACAGTGAGGTAATGTAGGGAAGCCCGGGGACTTTGGGGCTCTGTCCCAGCACCCTGACGCGCGCCACCAGGTCCGGTTCAATTCTCGACAGCAGGGCGAATGTCACAGCGTCAATGCAGGCAACATCTGCCTTGCCGTCAGCCACCGACTGTAAGG
>JABDRA010000632.1 GCA_013041995.1 Anderseniella sp.
GGTATCATCACCTGGCTGCCAAGCCTGATGGACTGAAAACTGGAGCTGGTTACCGATTCAAGGGTACGAACAGTGCCCCTAGCCATAAATGCAAATTTCAGAATACTATTGAGCTGAGGCACCAAAACAAGGAACGCCCATAACAGGAGGAAATTATCGTGAGCAAAGAGTGTTGCGGACCGGGCTATGCATCGCCCAAGGAGGCCATGCAGGCAGATCGTGAAAAGCTGCTGCACACGGTCGCACTGTATGTCGGCACCGGCGTGGAAAAACCGGATTACCTGGCCACGGTTGATGTGGATCCCGACAGTCCGACCTATTCCTCCGTTGTCGCGCGCACCGAGATGCCGCAAGTCGGCGACGAGTTGCACCACTCCGGCTGGAACGCCTGCTCAAGCTGTCACGACGATGCGTCCAAGTCCCGCCAGTATCTGCTGATGCCGGGCGTACGCACCTCGAACATCAACGTGATTGATACGTCTGACGACACCAATCCGAAACTGCACAAGGTGATTTCCGGCGACGAGATCAAGGCAAAGACAAACCTGTCGGCGCCGCACACCGTGCATTGCCTGGGCGCAGACATCATCATCTCCATGCTGGGCGACGCCGACGGCAACGCACCGGGCGGTTTTCTGCACATCAATGAAGACTTCGACATTGTCGGGCGCTGGGAAAACGACATCAACGGCATGAACTACAATTATGATTTCTGGTATCAGCCGCGCCACAACATGATGGTCAGCTCCGAATGGGCTGCACCCAATACCTTCATGCCGGGTTTTGACCTGGAAGACGTCGGTGCGGGTAAATACGGCCAGTCGATCCACTTCTGGGATTTCGACGGCAAGAAAATCGTCAAGTCCATCGATATGGGTGCAGACGGCATGATCCCGCTGGAAGTGCGCGGCCTGCATGATCCGGAGTCCAATGAGGGCATGTTTGCAGCCACATTGTCGTCCAACGTGTTCCGCTGGTGGAAAACCGACGATGGCGACTTTGAAATCGAAAAAGTCATCGACATTCCAACCATCGATGTCGACGGTTTCCCGGTCCCGATGCCGTCGCTGATCACCGACATTCTCATCTCGATGGATGACAAATATCTCTACTTTGCCAACTGGCTGCACGGTGATCTGCGCCAGTATGACATCACCGACCGGGCCAACCCGAAAATGACCGGCCAGGTGTGGCTTGGCGGCATGCTGGGCAAGGCACCGGAAGTCAATGGCGTCAAGGTTCAGGGCGCACCGCAAATGATCCAGTTGTCACTGGACGGCAAGCGTCTGTATGTGACCACGTCACTGTTTTCTTCCTGGGATAACCAGTTCTATCCCGGCATGAAGGACCAGGGCGGGCAGATGTACATGGTCGACTGCGACACCGACAAAGGCGGCATGTCGATCAACCCTGACTTTGTGGTCGATTTCGGCAAGGAACCGAACGGGCCGTCGCGCTGTCACGAGATGCGCTATCCTGGCGGAGATGTAACTTCCGACATCTGGATGTAGGCGCCATGTGTTGTTGCATGCCGCCAAGCGCGGCACGGGACCTGCCCGACAAGGCGCCGTCATTTGACTGGTTGCGGCGCTTGCTGAGATTTTTCCGCAAACCATGACATCCGACGCCACACACAAGGTCACGGTCGCCAATCGCGGCGACCGTGAGTTGAGCGTTGCCGACGGAGAGAACATTGCCGACGCCTGTGAAGCTGCCGGCATCGCGATACCGATTGCATGCCGCTATGGCGGCTGCATCACCTGTGCCGGCAGGCTGGTGTCAGGCAGTGTTCGCCAGCCAAAGGGAACCGCACTCAACAAGCGCCAGTCGCAGGACTGCTATATCCTGATGTGTGTGGCCCAACCGAAAGAAGACTGCGTGGTAGAGGTCGGGGTTGAAACCCACACCAACCTGTATCGCAACCCGTTTCTCGGTCCGCTGAAGTAGTCGGGTGATCTGTGGTCAGGCGATGCCTGCTTCCGCTTTGATCTCGGCAATATAGGCTTCGCGCATTTTACGCGCCATCGGGCCGGGTTGGCCACCACCAATCATGGTGCCGTCTATGTCGACAATCGGCATCACCAGCGT
>JABDRA010000640.1 GCA_013041995.1 Anderseniella sp.
GTCATCGATGACGCCGGCCAGTTCCGAGCCGGAAAACTCGGTGCGCTCAGGCCACACATCGATGCCGGCCTGATATCCGAAGACACCGTACATGGCGAACTTTGCCAGATTATCACCGGCGCGAAGCCCGGCCGCGAACGCGACGACGAGACAATCCTGTTCTGGCATCGCGGCCTGTCACTGTCTGACATTGCACTGGGTGCAGCCATGCTCGAAAAGGCTGAGAAACTCGGAATTGGCCAGCAGCTGGTCTATCGGTAAACCTGCTTCGCCAGGCCACCCATCAAAACCAGCTCGCAGGCAACCGCTTCAACCTCCCGGCCAACAGGCCGGTCATCATCCAGAAACGCCGACAAGGCTCTGATCTGCTTATGAGCCTCTGCCAGACGCGGCGCTACGCCATCAGGCGCTGCCAGATCCAGAGCCTGGGCACCGGCCAGCAACTCATAGGCCAGCAGGTAGCTGAGTTGTTCGCACAACTGCATCAGCTTTGATGCAGCCAGCGGCGTAAATGTAGCTGCATCTTCAACGCCGACCGCATTGAAACTGGGGACGACGGGCACCGGATTGGCAAGATGGAAAATATTGGCCCGCAGGGCTTCAACGGGCTTGAGCAGCGGCCCGAAACCGGCCCGGTCCGTTGCCGCAGATGACAGCAAAGGGGCAAGGCCCGACATCTCCGACGTACACAGCCGGTGGATGCGCGACACCGCATCATTGGCCAAAACCGCCAGCGTCCGGGCTGTTACATCAAGAGCCTGGCTAAGCCACGGCGTGTGGTAATTGCCGGTTGAGACGATCCTGTCTTCTGCCAGCAGCACGGCCGGGTTATCAGGTGCATGATTGATTTCGACATCAATGGCAGCCTCCAGCACATCCAGCGCCGCATGTACGGCACCGTGTGTCTGAATGACCGAGCGCAGTGAAATCGGATCCTGCAGCCGGCGCGCGGCTCCGTCCTGCATCAGGGCACTGCCGTCCAGCAGATCGCGAAACGCCTTGGCGGTTTCAACCTGGCCGGCCTGCGGCCTGAGCCCGGCAGCAGCAGAGGTGAACGGTGACACATTGGCCCTGAACCCTTCCATGACCAGGGCTGCTGATATGTTGGCGGCATCCAGCAGGGTACGGGCAGAGCGTGCCGCCAGGCAGGCGAACGAGGCTGAATGGGCCTGATTGTTGCACAGGACCAGCCCGTCCTTCGGCCCGAGCGTCAGCGGTTTCAGACCTGCCTTGCGCAAGGCATCAGCTGCCGGCATGCGCTCGCCGTCAAAAAACGCCTCACCTTCTCCCATCAAGGCGTGCGCGACCGCCGCCATGACGACAAGGTCTCCGGCACCAATGGATCCGGTTGCATGGATGACCGGCGTCACATCACCGTTCAGTGCATCCAGCAGCGCATCTGCAACAGCCACGCTCGCGCCGGCCTCACCGCTCAACAGGGTGTTCAGCCGCACCAGCATGGCGGCACGTGCCGTCGAAACCAGCAATGGCTGGCCAATTGCCTGCGCCCGGCCACGAACCATTCTGGTTGAGAATTCCGCCGCTTCATCAGCCGACAGCATATCGGTTGCCCGCACGCCCAGACCGGTATTCAAGCCGTAAGCCGGGATATTGTCCCTGAAGTACCGGTCCACGACAGCTCGCCTGGCGGCCATCCGGTCACGGCACTCCCTGGCGATTGCCACCTTGCGGCCAGCTGCAGCAACGGCTTCCACGTCGGAAATTTTCAGGGTCCAGCCGGTGAGCAGCACCGGTGTGTCCGCTGCATCTGGAACAGATGTTCCGGCCATAAGCCGGGCCAGATCGACCACCGCGCGCTGATGCGTACCGGTCATGATCTGCTTGCCGGCCTGGGTCGCTTCAACCGCAAAAGTCAACCGGCGGCCGTCGACCGCAATCAGTTCCGCGGCAACATCGACCGGCAGGTCCGGGGTTGCAGCGCCAACATGCTGCATGTCGAAGCCCACGCCGACACTCGCCTCGCCGTCGTCAAAAAACTGGTCGGACGCGTGATGACACGCCATCTCGAGATAGCCGATGGTGGCCGGCGACGACACGACATCGACACCGGTATTGCCCAGCGCAGACGCCAGGTCGGGCGGCTTTGGATACACCTGTCCCTTGTAGGAGATGCCGGGCGTGGCTGATTTCATGGAACGCTGGCTCCAGGTTTCGGATCGTTTTTCTTGACCGGATCGCCAGGCGGCGACGGACTTATCACACCGCCCGAATCCTGGATGAACTTGTTGGATCTCACCAGCTTGTCACGCATGTTGCGGGCAAAACTGCCTTCCAGCGCCACGCCGATTTCCGTGTTCTTCTTCACCAGTTCGCGCAGTTGCTCTGCCTCGATGGCCCAGTATCTCGCAGCCTTGTTGACCTTCACGGTTGCACTTGCCGGTTCGCCGCGCAGTGCCGTCATTTCACCAATAAATGCGCCCGGTTCACACACCGCCACGGCGCGGCCCCCGGAGATCACCAGCGCCTGACCCGATGCAAGATACACAAGATGACTGACCGGCTGCGCTTCCGTTGTCAGTTCCGTGCCGGTGTCGCCGGATATCCAGATACCGCGATTGAGCAACTTGCGGCGGTCAGACATGGACAGGCCCGGCAGATGGTTTTTCATGAAAACCGTTTCTTCCTCGGAAAACCGCGCCGAGCGGTTCTGATGCCAGGTGATGGCGAGCTGCACCGCGTTGACCACCACAAGCAGGCTTTCCCAGAACACACCTATGGGGTCTTTCAGCCAGAACAGCGCATATGCGATGGCGACGGTTGCCGACAGAATGACGAATATCCGCAACAGGAACATGCGCCGCATGAGCATTGACACGACCAGCAGCAAATACGCAAAGTGCCCCACCATTCCGCCGGTGGAGAAGGCTGATTCGAGTGTCAGTTCCAAAAAAACATACCAGTCAAAGTTGCTTTACATCAGGGTGTTATAAGTCCAATCAAACGATTGCCCACCAGTTATAGGCAAGACGCCACATCAATCCAGCACCGTTTTTCCGTTGACTGATAGGCAGCACGTTCGGCCGCCTGCACCACAAGGTAATCCGACGCCTCGTTTTCCAGTTCACCACCGTCCAGCATGTGCTCGGCGACGTGGGCGCACAGGTTGAACACACAGTCACCGCCAAACACGGTGTCAACGAAATCGCATGGAACCTGTATCTCTTGCATGCTGCCGTGCTTGCGCAACCATAGCTCACCCTGACCTGACAGCCTTAAAGTCGCATCAGCCCCCTCGATCAACATTTCACCCATGGTGCGGCGTGTATTGTCGGCAGCATGATCAGCCAGCCTGTTACCATCCAGCACGCCGCGAACCCCGTTTGGCAGGTCGAATATGACAATGCCGGCATCTTCTCCGGCGATGACGGGGTTAAGACGCCGCAGGTCTGCCAGAACCGCCGTCGGGTTGCCGAACAGATAGCGGAACGTATCTATCCAGTGCACCCCGGTTTCATGGATCAGCAGTTTCGGCATCTTCTGGAAATACGGTTGCCGCGCCATATAGGCATCCGGTCCCTGCCCGTCACCGGGACGCAGGCGATAAGTGATCTGGTAGACCTGCCCAAACACTTTTTCATCGAGCAGTTGCCGGGTCTTGCGATACCAGGGCTGGAAGCGAAAATTTTCATGCACGGCAATGAAGCGTCCGGCATTTTGCGACAGGACCACCGCTTCGCGCGCTTGTTCCGGTGTCTGGCAGAACGGTTTCTGGCAGATCACGGCAACCTTGTTGTCCATGCAGACCCGGATAAGAGCCAGATGTGACGGCGGCGGCGTAACGATGTCCACAAGGTCAGGCCGGGTGTCAGCCAGCATGTCGGCCACATCCGTATAGGCAGTAACACCATGCGTTTGTGCCGCTGCTTCGGCTGCTTCAGCATTCATGTCGCAGATACCGGCCAGTTCGACGCGCTCCATGCGCATCCATGCTTCATGATGCAGTTGCGCGAAATACCCCGCCCCGACCACAGCCACCTTCAACCTGCTCATCGCACAAGGCCTTTCGCCTGCAGCAGGGGCCCGATATCAACATCCCAGTGCGGCAGCGGATGACCGGCAACCGGCATGGTGAACGAGGCAATACTGTCTCCCAAAAGACATCCAAGGTAAGCGGTTTTCAGATCCGGGCCGCCAAACGCCAGATTGGAGATGTTGCGCAATCGTTGCGATTTGACATCATCGAGATGCGGCCTGCCCATGTCATTTGCCTGGTAGGCTGCTTCCACCCAGGCCAGATGGTCCGGATCGACATCTTGAAGCCAGATCGTCTGCTCGCCGCCTTCCGCAACGCACACCACGCAATTGGAGACAATCGAGGTCACCCACGCATTGCCCTCCACATCAAATGCCAGGCCATCAGGAAATATACCGGCACCAAACTCGCACACGGTCTCGCGCTTGCCGAGCTTGCCTCTTCCCGCCACCTTGAACCGTGACAGCCTGCGAACGAAGGTTTCGTTGACATAGAGCCAGCGCCCGGACGGGTGCAGCATGCATTCATTGGTGTATCCGAGACCGTCGGCAGCTATGCGCGCCGCGCCGCGGTAGGGAATGTGCACGATGAAACCGTCATCCACATCCTTGCGGTAGCCCAGGGCGCGTGGCACGCGGCGTGTCGACACCGTCAGGAAGAACCCGCTGCCCCCGTCCGAGATGACAAAATTGCACGGCGGCAGTTTCGCCCCGTCCACTTCATCCATGACGATTTCGGTTGTTCCGTCCGGGCGCAGCCGGAACAGGCCACCGGCATCATCGCCCAAGTGAGCCAG
>JABDRA010000642.1 GCA_013041995.1 Anderseniella sp.
GACATGCACACTCCTTCGAAAATGTCCCTGCCGCGACTTAAGCTCTTCTGTGACAGGGATTTTTCCAGTTTGAAATTTACCGGATCATACTGTCCGACAGTCAGAAACAGCAGCAACAGGTCCAACGGCAATCCACCGGACGAGAGCGCTTTTTGATCAGGATGGGCCTTGGTGAACAGCTCCAGCATATTAAACGGATCAGTCCCTTGCAGGTGCCGAAGGCCGATAAACTGTTTTTGCTGCTGCGCGCTGCCATCTGCCTTTGCAGCGCCATCATAGTCCCAGCCATGGCAGGAGACGCAGCGCCAGCTGTCTGTATCACTGACTGTCAGGTCTGACGGGAATGCCGGATTTCGCATTGTCGGCGGACTGGCACCTGAGCCTGCCCAGTAGTTGTCGTACAGCTTGCCACCCAGCGACACGACGAATGCATCGCCAAACTCATGCTCGCGTGCTTCCGGCGCGGACTTGTCGTGCGTGACCTGGGTCGCCAGGGCATGATGATATGCAACCGGCCACGCGCGGGGGAAGGCCACAAGCGCCAGAGCAGCCGTGATTGTCAAAACAGACAGGTGTTTATGCAATCTGGCCATCACTTGAGGTTGAAGTTGCGGCGTTGGACAGTAGGAGGTGCTGCAACTTTCAGGCGGGTGACTCTGGCCCTTATGTTTCGGCCTTGCCACGGAACCACACCATAGGTGTTGCACCACCTGGCACTGAATATTTTTGTTTCGCCTTCAACCTTGAAACGGAACTTCAGGCAGCGGCCTGAACGGCGTACAGAACCGCCGGAAAATACGCCTGGTACCTGAAAGTACACCCGGCAATCGTGTGTCAGGCGCGCTGTGGCAGCTTCAGTTGTGCCTCTGAAGTTTCCCGACAATTTATAAGTGCCAGGCTGCGCCCAGTTGAATATGCATCGGTTGGCAGCCAGCAAGTCACCCGGCAGCATAGCGACCAGCATAAGGCCGGCACCTGCCATCAGGCAGATTGGGCCAGCGCCTTTAGTATAGCGGTTCATACTCATAAGCACCTCCAGTGAAGGGCTACTCAAACACACTGGCTGATGAAGGCATATGACTTCGATCAATGCGCTTCATATGCCGTTGGTTGCATGATGTACCAACCAACCTAATCAGGAGGATGCTTCGTGAACCCGAAAACCTTTGTTGTCAGTCTCAATGACACGGACAATCTGGATCATCTGCTGACCACTTGCAGCCTGTTTGCGGCTCGTAACGAAGCCCATGTCATCGGCGTTTACATCATACCTTCCGTTGAGGTTTATGCAGTCTATGGCGGTATCGCCATGGCAGATGTCGTTGACGCCCAGCGCAAGCGTTACCAGTCAATGGGCAAAGAAGTGCGCGAGAAATTTGAACGTATAATGTCCTTGAATTCCCTATCGCATGAATGGCGCGAGCTGGACGCCATAAGCTCATCCATCGGGCAAGAGTTCGTGCAACAATGCCGGTTCGCTGATCTTGCAATGATCGCCCAGGTTGACGCCAATGAGAGTTCTGGCGTTGAACCGAGTTTTGCCGAATATGTGGTGATGGAAGCCGGACGGCCTGTCTTGCTGGTGCCGCGCGGCAAGCCGTTCGAGACCATTGGAAACAAGGTCCTGATGGGTTGGAACGGGGCCAGAGAGGCAGCACGTGCCTGCTTCGACGCCTTGCCGCTTCTGGCGGCCGACAGCGAGGTCAGTATAGTCTGGGTCGATCCACAGAAGCAGCGTCCGCTGGCAGGTAATGTGCCTGGTGCGGAACTGGCGGCAACCTTTGCCCGCCACGACATAAGAGTTACGGCTGAGCCCATGCCGACGGCAGACTCCGACGCCGGCCGTGCGCTGCTTGCGCGTGTCGAAGAGGTTGGTGCCGACCTGCTTGTGATGGGCGCATACGGGCATTCCAGAGTGCGAGAATTCGTGTTTGGCGGAGCCACCGAACACGTGCTGAACAACATGACGGTTCCAGTGCTGATGTCGCACTGAGATTATCATACTGTCCTTGATTTTACCTGCTACGGAGACACTTTCTGATGACTATGAAACAGATCCGCATGGAACTTGCCCGCGACCAGGATTTTCCGCAGGGCAGCCGCCAACATGGCTATACTTTGATGGCACCGCTGGACAATATGGACAGGATTGATGCGGCGGAGTGGAAAGCCAATCGCGAGAAGTGCAGGGTTACGCGTTTCTGGGGTTCCGATGAACATGAAATCGGACATCTGGTCCGCAAACCGGGTGGCGCATGGGCGTTCCACTATGACATTCACGGCAATGAGGATGACGATGAGACCGGATACCGGTTCGGCGACGAACGCTTCCGGCCCGGAGAGTATGTCTCAATCCGTGAGCAGGATGGCGAGATGCGAACTTTCCGCGTTATCACCGCAACGGACGTCCGCTGACACCGGTTGAAGTGCAAAACACCAAACGGCCACTGCTACACAGCAGTGGCCGTTTCGCTTTCAGTCGGGCCGACTGTCAGGCCGGTTTTTGCAATTAAACTGCCAGAACGTCGGCGAGATGGTCTCCAAGTTCCTGGTTGGGAATATGCACCAGATCCTTGGCGATTTCTGCGTAGACAACCGCCAGCAGCGGCTTTGGCAGAGCTTTGCGAATATCGCCAAGCGTTGCCGGGGCGGCGACCAGCACAAGCCGGTCAAAGGCCTGGTCCTGCAACTGATCCTGCAATGTGGCAACCAGTTCGGCGGCGAAGGAACGCTTTGCTTCGCGCTGCGGGTCGGAATGAGGTTCCATCGCATGGCGGTGCGCTCCGGCTGAGTCAAAGGTGCGACCGGGCCGGTCAGCCATGATGTCGCCGGATCGGGAGTTATCTCCTTCAAACTCCATTCCGCGTACTTCTTCCAGACCTTTGCCGGGTCCGGTGTTGCAGACAATGCGGGCGCGGGTGCCGTCTGCAAGCAGTATCCATGTTCTGACCGTTTTCATCCTGATGCCTCCTGGCTGGGGGGATTTTCATCAATCTAGCAACCTGTCGGAAGCGAGCCTTGATCCGCATCAAAGCTACGTCCGGCTAATCATGTTCTGGTTACTGAAACCTTTGAATAGTTGACGGCGAATGGAGACACGAGATGACCACCGCCACAAAGGATTCGTCCGGGCATGCAGAAACACCTGCAGATTTGTCAGCCGGGATCGCAAGCCGGTTTCCAACAGCTTACTCGATTTTGTTCGGCCTCATACTGTTCATGGCCGCATTGACCTGGTTTGTTCCTGCCGGGCAATACGACAGGGTGGAGAATGAAGCCCTGGGCCGTGAAGTAGCGGTGCCTGGATCCTACAAGGCCGTGGAAGCTGCACCGCAATCACTGTTCGATATCTTCCTTGCCCCCGTTAACGGATTTTACAGCCAGTCGGCAGGCACCGCGAATGCCATTGATGTGTCGCTGTTTGTGTTGATCATCGGTGGCTTTCTGGGAGTTGTGAACAGTACCGGTGCCATCAATGCGGGTATTGCAAGAGCCATGAACGCCTTGCGTGGCCGGGAGAAATGGATGATCCCGATCATGATGGCGTTGTTTGCGGCAGGCGGCACAACCTATGGCATGGCTGAAGAAACGCTGGCGTTTTATGTGCTGATCATTCCGGTGATGATTGCGGCCAGATATGACGCGGTTACAGGTGTCGCCATCATCCTGGTCGGGGCCGGTATCGGGGTGCTTGGATCGACCATCAATCCGTTTGCGACAACCATTGCCTCCAATGCTGCAGGCATTCCGTTCACCACCGGCATGATGCTGCGCTTCATCATCCTGGGTGCCGGATGGGTGGCATGTGTGGCCTATGTAATGTGGTATGCCGAGCGCGTGCGGGCCAATCCGGAACTGTCGATTGTCGCCAATATGAAGACGGCGAACGAAGCCCATTTCAAGCTCAAGGGCAGTGCTGACGATGAATTCACCGCGCGCCACAAGCTGATCCTTTTCCTGTTCACATTGACCTTTGGTGTAATGATCTGGGGAGTGTCGTCGCAAGGCTGGTGGATGGCGGAGATGTCCGGCCTGTTCCTTGCGGCAGCCATTGTTGTCGGAATCGTCGGGTGGGTTGGAGAAAAACCC
>JABDRA010000290.1 GCA_013041995.1 Anderseniella sp.
CTTCCTGTCCGGCCATGCCAGTCATGTCCACGTGCTGGTCAGAAGCGACGGCCTGGCAGCAAGCATGTCAGACTATCTGGTCCAGCGCATTGACCAGTCGAGCCGCATCACGCTGCATCCGTTCACCGAAGTAACCGAGCTCAAGGGAGACCGCACCTTGCGCAAGATCATCTGGAACAACAGCCAGACCGGTGAAAGCGAAGAAAAGGACATCGGCAACATATTCGTGATGATCGGGGCCGTACCAAATACGTCGTGGATGGGAGATTGCGTGGACCTGGACAAGAAGGGTTTTGTCCTTACCGGACCGGATATCGCGGACAAGCACCCCAAGTCACCGTTTTCAACGTCGGTTGACGGCATTTTTGCTGTCGGAGACGTGCGCTCGGGGTCGGTTAAGCGCGTGGCTTCCGGCGTCGGAGAAGGTTCGGTGTGTGTCAGCGCCATTCACGGATATCTGGCGGACAATGCACAATAGCATCCTGACCCTAGAGTCTGTTGAGCGATGCCGAAACAGGTGATCCGGGTATCAGCCATCCCTTGTAGTGAGCAAACAAGCCCACCACGGGAAGCGTCAGTTCAACGTCGAAACAAAAACGTCCCTGCTCATCTTCATATTCGCGCGTGCGCGACCGGGGCGCCAGAAACCGGGGCAGCGGCAGCGCGCCCAGCTTCCAGCCGGTGACCGGCATCACCAGGCTTTCGCGATCAGCGGCAAGGCCAAGCCGAAACGAGATCGGGCCGAAGGTTTCCCAGAACGTGCCGTCCTCATGATGACGCAACACAGAGGACAAACGCTGGCCGGAGAAATTCCTGACCCAGGTCTCCTTGCTGAAACCGTCTTCGCTGAACTCGCGGTCCACGGTAACGATGACCGGGATATGGCTTCCACTGGCAGGAAATCCGAATAGTTTTGCCAACAACCGCGGCAGGAACCATCCGGCGGCCTTGACCTCCGAGTGTCCGGACCACACCGGCACACCGGCGTGACCATGCAGGGCCCGCAATGCCGCCGGCATCATATCAAAAGTTTCGCGTCCCAGATTCTCTTCAAATATGCCTTTGCCCAACAACGCATGCCCGGTTTTGGCTTCAATTGAATAAGGAGCCATCTCGGCTTCGATATCCGGCAGCGACAAGGCCCGCTCCGCCAGCCGCGCGCCTGGTTCAATGCGTCCGCGCAGGAGAGCCTTGACCGCGGCAGCAGCCGGGAGAACCGGCACATTGGGACCATGTCCCTGCTTCGCCACCAGGGAATAACCCGCCTTTGTGAGTTTGCCCCGCACATCAAGCCCTTTGATTTCCACACTCATCCCACCACGATCCGATGTGGTCAGGCGGGTTAGGTTTCGCGCTGCCAGCAATAGCGGAATGAACCGCCCCGGGCGCTGCAGCAGACCCCACTTCGCCAACCTGGCAATGAGCTGCATACCCCAGTGTTCCAGCACCGACTCCAGGCCGGCGGCAAACCGGACGCGGGAGGTGACCGTGTGGCGCGGACCGAGCAACTCTGCGTCCAGTGTCTCGACCGGCGCGACACGACGCTTGCCAAGCTCCGGCATGATGACGGTCCGCGAGCTGAGCCAGCCTCGGGTTTGCGACAGCCGGCCTTCCCGCCAGACCGGAATTTCGCGCCCGGCATAACTCAGGATGGCCGAGATCACTGCCCTGCCCACCTCGCTCTTGCCGCCCGGTGTAATGCAGATGTCGATGCTGTCGATCCGCTGCCAGTCCCGGCACAAGGCACGCACAGCCGATGCGGATAATGCCGGTGTGGAACTTGCACCGGCCAGACCGACGGCGGCGTGGCGTTTTGCAATTTCATCAAGAGCGCCGGCATAGCCTTTGAGATAATCTCGTGCATCTGCCAGATCAATGATGTGGGCACCTGCCTGCAGCACTGTGTTGGCAACCGAGTACCCGGCGTTCTGAAACGGGCCTGAACAATCAATGACGATGAACGGTTTTACCTCGTCCAGCCGGGATTTGAGATTATGCTGATGATCCAGCTGGATCGCCGAGACGGAGGCGAAGGGGTGGGCCTGCACAAGCCGGGCCGCCAGCTGTTTGGCTTTCAGCTCATTCCTCGACGTGACGATGAGGTCGATACCGGCCACCGGGCACAGATGCTGCGCCAGGCGCTCGCCAAAAACCCCGGTTCCCCCGATAAGCAACACGCGCCGATTCATGGCAAGTCCTAGAGCACGAAACGGCGTCTGATGCCGGCATCGGGGACCGGGCATTCAGACTTGCGGCCAAACAGCCGATAGCGATTGCGGGCAATCCGGTCGTAGGCGAAATCGCGCAGGAATTTCGGCAGGAAGCGCAATAACGGGATCAAGCCAGCCGGACCATCGAGATGGCGTGCCAGTGCAATTACTCCATCTGACCTGGGCAACGCTTCACCGTTCTCGATGAACAGAAAACTCTGCGGATCATCCGGATTGAGTCCATGTTGTACTGCCAACTGCCGTCCTTCCACTGACTGGATCGAAACGAACCGGATAAGCGGCTCCTTTTCGTGTTTCAGCGTGTATTGGACAGCACCGTTGCACAGCACGCAGACCCCGTCAAAAAGCCAGGTCGGGCAAACTTTGCTTGTTTTTATTTCTGTTATTTCCGTCACAACAGAAATATAGTGAAATCAGGTCTCTTTTACAAGCGACTCCGACCTGCTTCATCTCGAGGCAGAACTTTCCGGTGCCTTCGCTCAGGCTGTACTAGATATCAGCGATCCAGAATAGACCTGATCTCGACCAGGTTTGCCCGCACCCGAAGGATGTAAAACCCAATCGTGGTGAGATGAGTGGGCATGATGAAACCGTCTTCCTTGCCGTTTGAAACGACCAGCGGATCCAGCTCGATGGCGCTGCGCAACTGTTCGTCCATGCGCTTCCAGATATCATCCAGGCGGCGTGACTTGACCACACCGGCGAAGTCTGCCCGCGTCGCCCGCAGGATACCGTAATAGGCATAGAGCTGGCCTTTCGAATACCAGAAAATGTCATCGGCACGGGTGTCGAACCAGCCGGAATTATACTGCTCGGAGCGGTCCTTGATCGATGCGGAGGTAGACCCGATGTCCTTGGCTATACGGTCGAGAAACTGGATCAGGTTGTCAGCCCGGGCATCATAGGTGGCACTGCAATTGGCCAGCCGCTCATTGTATCGCTGCAGTGATTTCTGCGCGTTGCGGTAGTAGGTCGGCGTCCGTGTGGTGGGACCAAACGGCTGCGTGTCAAACACATTGAAGTACCAGGTAAACTGATCGAACTGAATGTTGCCCTTGGCGATCTGGAGATCCTTGTCGATTTCCGACGTGCCCCGGGTCCGCCCCAGCGAGTCTGCCAGTTCAATTGCAGTGCGGCTTGCCGCCTGATGCACGCCACGCTGGAAAGCTGCCTTGTTGTCGAAGAACCAGGTCTGGTCCCAGGTCAACGCCCAGAAGATACCGGCCTTGAACAGCGGATGGCTGGAAATCCAGTCATTTCGATTGACATTGAAATCAATCAGGTCGGCCGTCACTGTGACGATATTGGACCGGCCACAGGTCTTGGTGCTGCTCTGGCCACCCTCAACGGCAACCTGTTCGTCGGCAATGCCGGTCAGGTCGGTAATTCTGAGGTTGTCGGCGTAATCAAGGTTGTAGTCGCGAATCCACAATGTATGCCAGGCAAAGTGCAGATATCCGAAGACGAAAGGCACGATCGCCAGCAGGAGGACGCCGCGAATGATCCATCCCGATCTCTGAAAAAACCTGTAGAGCGCCCTGAACGGCGCCGTGATCGCGCGTCCCAGTGCTGCGAGCCAAGCCTTGAACATGCCGAACATGCGGGAAATCCACTCCAGGATTGGATCAAGCATCGCTTAGCCTCCATTGTTCAAAAAGGGCACTCCACAATTCCTGTTTGTCAGGAAAGTACACTGCCGTTATCAGCCGTACCGCATATTCGCGGTGTGCGTCACTGAATGTTTCATAGTCGCGGTAAAAGGCCTGCTTGTTGACGATGAACCGGGTCAGAAAATCATAGGACACAAATTCGCTCAGGAACCTGTTCACCAGCAGCCAGTCATCGTGGTCCGGATTGGCCCGCACCGACATCAGCACCATTTCCGCGTCGAAACTTGCCGTATCAGGCTGGCTGCCGTTGAGCACGCCACGGTGCAGTTCATGCAACTGCCGGAACGCTTTTGACTTTTTCAACCGGCTCAGATTCTTGTGCACCCAGTTGTCGATCTCGACATCGGTGATGGCGGAAGGATCCAGTTTTGCGTCCTGCAGGCTCATTTGCAGCCGGCAGAAAATCCCAAACCTTATATCCATGATACCGGACTGACCGAACCACTCCAGGTTCAATGGCTCAACCCGGCCCGTCCCGGTCAGATAGTCGAGAACGGCGTCGTGGTCGGTCATGGCGATGAAGCGGTCTTGCGGGCGGCGCGCCTCTTCGGCCTGCACCTGTTTCGGATCGCCAATCACCACGACACGGTCATCTTCATCGTGGAATACATAGATACCGTCAAAATGCCGGGTCCAGAAAGACCTGGCGTCGAACTTCATGCGTTGCGGCGCGATCTGGTTGTAGCGGATATCACCACACGCCCGGGCCAGGTCGACAATATCACCCAGCAACTGATCGTCCTGCCAGGCATCACCCTCGGTTTCAAAGGTTTCAATCAGCCCGGTGAGCTGCTTCGACTTTTCGAGCAACCCGTTATGGGTGTGCAGCTTGAACTTGACCCGTTTGATTGACAGTACATCGTCAAGGTTGTCGACGCGATAGGAGGCATCTTCGATCTCGCCATAGACAACGTCTTTCAGGGTCAGGTTCCCGATCGCCTCGCTGTTTTCCACGTAAAAGGCCCGCATCAGGTCCGGCGTAGACGAGAAGCTGATATTGACCACCGGCATATCCGCCTGTTCGGGCGACACGATTATGAAGCGGCGATTGATACCGAGGGGATCAAGGTATTCATTGTTCTCCAGGTCTTGCGCAATTTCAGGGGAAAACCCCATCGCATCGACCGAGAAGGCATTGCGTTTGGTTGTCGCCAGACCGAATGCGCTGAGTGCCTGATTATAGCGCTCCACCAGATGCGGCTGGTCGATTTGCACCATGGAGCCATAGATCAGGGCATTTTCGATCAGCCGTTCCATTGCCCAGCATCCTTGAGATCATCGATTTCGCGTACCGCGCGTTCGCGCACACGCTGTTCGCGAACCAGGCGCTCAACGGCGGTATCGTCGGATTTGTCGGTATAGCGGAACTCTGAGTCGGCGTATTTGTGCACTTCCTGCACCACCATCTCCATGGTGATCGGGCTGCGTAACTCGCTGACCATGCCTAGCTTGGTGTCGTAGTCCTGATGCAGGAACATGTCCGGTTTCTCGAACCATTCATCCGGCAGATCAACGTCCATGGCCCGCATCTTGACTGCATCGGTAATGTTCTTGATGGCCCGGCCGGTAAAGCGTGGTTCGGCCTGCTTGATGGCATGCAGATAGGCACCCACATCGGCCAGCGTCTTGAGCTTGCCGCCGTTCTTCTTGAACTGTTCGCTCACCTTCACCAGCCCCGCTTCCTTTGGATCATTGTGGTCTTCGTAAGCGGCAGAGACCGCCTTTTTGATTTCCTGGGCTGCGTACAGGTCGTGCTTGCCGAGACTGATCTTGTGATCCTTGCCGATGAGCAGGGCAAAGATGTCGATATAGTCGTCCACGGTCTGCGGCCCGTCGACCAGCCAGCGGGCACCGGCGCGCTGGCGAAGTGCGTCGTCGACATTTTCCGGATGGTTGGAAAACATGCCGATGCAGCAATTGCCGCGCACCACGGTTCCGGCGCCGGACAGGCTTTCCATCAGTACCGCAGTGATTTCCTGCTGGCCGGATGAGGCCCGGTCATCGCTGCGCTTTGCCGCCACCTGGTCAATATCATCAACCGTGCCGAAACCGATCACCCTGGGGTCCATGACATTGTCGATGAACTGGCGGCAGTTCTGTCCGGACTTGCCCTGGTAGGAACTGATCTGGTCAACACCGAAATTCTCGTAATGAAACGTATAGCCGGCAACCTCGCAATAGCTGTTGATCAGGCCGGCGATCATCTGGATCAGGGTCGTCTTGCCGGTACCGGGATTACCGTCGCCGATGAAGGTAAACAGGAATCCGCCCAGTTCCACAAACGGATTGAGCTGCCGGTCAAAGTCGTAGGCCACCAGCATCTTTGCCAGCTTCATGGCCTGATACTTGGCGATGTGATTGCCGACAACTTCGTTGGGCATCTTGAACGTCATGACCAGCGGCTTGCGC
>JABDRA010000649.1 GCA_013041995.1 Anderseniella sp.
GTGGCGGAGCCTGTGCATGTGCTACGTGCCATGTCTATGTAGACGGCGGCTGGCAGACAAAACTGCATCAACCACGCGATGACGAAGATGCCATGCTGGATGAGGTGCCAACCGTGGCAGATACGTCACGGCTATCATGCCAGTTGATCTATTCAACCGAGCTGGATGGCCTTACAGTCACCCTGGACGCGGAACTGGTTCAGGTCAGGGCTCTGCATGAGTTTAACAAGCCAAGCGATGACAGGGGAACAACAATGCCTGCAAACAAACCTGCTGCCGGTGGCCCGCTGCCTGCCATGACGTTTTCGAAACTGGGCGGCGGATCGATAGATGTGGGCGGCATGCGCGACGGCTGGTCCCTGTTTATTGTGTATCGCGGCAAGCATTGCGGGCGGTGCAAAAAATACCTCAACGGTCTTGAAGCCATGAAGAGCGACTGGGAAGCTGCCGGCTTCGAAATCGCCGTTGTGTCTGCTGATCCGGAAGAAAAGGCCGCTGCGGACAAGGCCGAGTACGGCTGGTCTTTCGATATCGGATACGATCTGACTGAAACCCAGATGCGCGAGTTGGGCCTGTATGTGTCCGACCCGCTGAGCCCGGACGAAACTGACCGCAGGTTCGCCGAGCCCGGCATTTTTTGCGTGCGTCCTGACCTGGCGGAACTGCTCGACGGCATGATATTCACCATCAACAATGATAAACCGGCCCGCGGAACGGCGTGATCTAGAGTTTGTGTTCGTGAGCTGAAACAAGTGCCAGTGCGGCCTGCTTGGCGTCCTGCGCGGGGCGTTCGGTGTGTTTCAAGTGGGCTGTGACAATCGCCCCTTCGGCCAACAGCAGTAGCTGCCGGGCCAGTTGCTCCGGCTGCGCCAGTCCGGCAGCCTTGGCCAGGTTTGTGAAATGGGTTTCCAGCATCCGCTTGTGCTCGGCAGACTGCTTGTGGATCGGATGGTCGCGATCCTGGTATTCAGACGACGCCTTGATAAACATGCAGCCGCGGAAATCAGGATCGTCGAACCATTCCTGCAATTCATCAAACATGGCGATCAACTGGTCACGCGGAGTGTCGGCAAGTTCTTCTATCCGGCGGTAGACCCGGTTGCGGAAGGTTTCATCACGCAGGCGCAGCACCGCCAGGATGAGATCCTCCTTGCTGCGGAAATGCTTGTACATGGACGTTTTGGATATCCCGGTTTCCGCCACCAGAGTGTCCATGCCGGTGGCGTGAAAGCCATTGCGGTAAAACGTCTGCAGGGCCTTGTGAACCAGTTCATCGCGTTTCGATGGTCGCATTCCATATCTCCATAAGTGACTGATCTGTACACTTGAAATGTCGAGAATGTCCAGATGCTGTGCGTCAGAACATGAAAACAGACCCATATTCGTGAGCAAATTGCGGCATCAGTACACGGTTTTGTGTGAAATCAGCTCTTGCGCTGGCAGTCAGTACGAGTATGTTGATTTCAATATGTACTGATCGGTAAATAAACGTGTTCACGGTTCAGCACAACCTGAAAGACAACATCCGTACTCCCAGCACCAGCAAAACAGGACATCATCATGAACAAGCATTTTCCAAGCAGCAGCAAGCCGGTCAAACTCTATGGTCTTCCGGTGTCCGGCCATTCCCATCGCGCCGAACTCATGATGGCGTTTCTGGATGTCCCTTATGAAAAGATCGATGTGGACCTGATGAACGGCGCGCACAAGGCGCCGGATTTCCTCAATCTGAACCTGTTCGGCCAGATCCCGGTCATCGATGACAATGGCGATATTGTTTCAGACTCCAACGCGATCCTGATTTACCTGGCAAAAAAATACGACAGGGAACACGCATGGTTGCCCGAGGATCCTCTTGCCGCAGCCCGGGTCCAGCGCTGGTTGTCGATTGCCGCGAACGAAGTTGCCGCAGGGCCGGGTGCGGCACGCCTGGTCAAGCTGTTTGGCCTGCCGCTGGATTATGAGGTGGCAAAAACCAAAGCCGCTAACCTGTTTGCGACAATGGAACCGCATCTGCAGTCCCATGAGTTTCTGGCCGGCGACACGATCAGCATAGCCGACGTGGCCGGTTACACCTATATCTCCCACGCCCCCGAAGGCGGTGTGAGCCTTGAACCCTATCCTGCAATCAGGGCATGGCTTGCCCGCATCGAAGCGCAACCGCGATTTGTCGGCATGGTCCGCTCGCCCGAACCGGAGGCCGCTTAGGTGGAACGCTTGATGACAACTGACAATGTGTACCATGACGGCGAGATCGCGGTTCAGGAACGGGCAGGGGCTCGCAAGATCGCCGACCGCCTGAGCCAGATGATCCGGCCCTCCATGCCGGACCAGCATCGTGAATTCTTCGAGATACTGCCGTTTGTGGTGACTGGCCTGACCGATGAACGCGGCAGACCCTGGGCCACCATGTGTGTCGGTGATCCCGGGTTCATCACATCACCGGACGAGACCACACTGCAGGTCGCGTCCGCGCCCTTGCTGTCGCGCGAGTTGGGCCTGCAGATGAACCAAGGTGACAAGATAGGGCTGCTGGGTATCGAGCTTCCGACCCGGCGCCGCAACCGGATGAACGGGGCGATTTCGCAGGCCGGCGCAAACGGACTTGCTGTGCACGTGGAGCAGAGCTTCGGCAACTGCCCGCAATATATTCAAACGCGGTCAGTTGAACCGCGCGAGACCGGGGTTGCGCAAGTCGTCGGTCCCGTCGAGCGCAATGACGCCCTCACAGACGAAATTGTTGACCTCATCAAGCAGGCCGATACGTTTTACATTTCATCACGCACCAGTGATCTTTCGGGTGGGTCTGGTTCCGGCGTTGATGTGTCTCATCGCGGTGGCCGGCCGGGCTTTGTCAGCGTCGGCGCGGATGGTGTGCTGTCATTCCCGGATTTTTC
>JABDRA010000651.1 GCA_013041995.1 Anderseniella sp.
CACATCGCCCAGCGCCACGCCGTGACCTGAGGCGGCTGCCATCTGCACCATCGGCATGTCGGAAAACACCAGCCCGCCGCGCGGATCAACCTTGGCGGCCCCGGCTGCCTCCAGCCAGCGCTGCCAGTCCACATGGGTTACCAGATGTAAAAGGCGCATGCGTTTCAGGTCTGACGGCTTTCGCAAGCCCGGCTCCGCACTCAACGCTGATGGGGCACAGACCGGAAACAGTGCCACCTGTGCCAACAGGTCCGCCTGATCGCGCAATTGCGCCTCATCGCCGAAAGCAATCTGTACATCTGCTGTCTCATCGGCGATGTCGCCCAACACACGCGCCGCTGCGACATGTATGCTGATGTCCGGAAACTGATCCGTGAATAAGCCGATCCGGTCTGCCAGCCAGAAGGTGGCAAACCCCGGCGGGGCAACCACTTTCAGTTCGCCCGACAGGGCCGGTTCGTCGGCGGCAGCGCGTGACATGATATCCAGAGCGCGCCTGGCCTCCTGGGCATAGCGCCTGCCGCGAACCGTCAGGCGGATACCGCGACCTTCGGGTTCGGATATGGCAAACCCCAGATCATCCTCCAGCCGGCGCAGCATGTGGCTGACGGCTGAACGCGTCAGCGACATTTCTTCCGCCACAGCCCCTGCCGATCGCAATCTGTCCAGGGCTTCCAGAGCCCGCATCGCCTTTACCGGCGGCAACCGGTTGAACTTACTCATCGGATCGCTTCATCCATTGACAAAGAAACGTCAACAGTAACGTGAGAAAATTCACTTGTATGTCAAAATTTGTCACCTCATCATGGCCGTCAGACTCAAATACGGGTGAGAGACAAGTTTCATGGACGCTGAATTTTCCCGCCGCAAACTGCTGGAGCGCGATCACCTGCGCGCGCTGTATGAGCGCTCAGATGCACGCGGCCTGGTGCAGGCCGGATCGCATATCGGTGCAATAGCGATCACCGGCTATCTGCTCTGGCAGACCTGGGGTACCTGGATAACTGTGCCGGTATTCATGATCCACGGCATCCTGATCAACTTTCTCTATGCCGGGCAACATGAACTGAGCCACGGCACCGTGTTCAAGACCAAATGGCTGAACGAGTGGCTGGGCCGGTTGATCGGGTTCTTGATGATTTTCCCGCGTGACTTCGACAAGATCCAGCATTTCGCCCATCATCAATACACCCAGAACTGGGAGAAGGATGGTGAGCTGGTGCGCGAGCCCTACACACTGTCGTCATACCTGTTGTGGTTCTTCGGCCCGACCTACTGGTATTCACGCATCCGCCGTATCATCCGGTTCTCGCGCGGCATTGTGACCGAACCCTACGTCTTCAAGACCCAACATGATCTGGTCATAAAGGAAGCCCGCATTTCGCTGGTGGCCTATGCGCTTATTGCTGCAGTTTCCATCTACCTGCAGTCATGGGCCGCGGTGATATTGTGGCTGGCACCGATGATGGCAATGAAGTTCGTGCATCAGCTACAGAACACCATCGAGCATCTGGGCCTCAGCCATGAAGACAACACGCTCATCAACACCCGCTCGACTGACACCAATCCGCTGATGAAGTGGATGTGCTGGCAGATGCAGTACCATACCGCCCACCACACATTTCCCTCGGTGCCGTTCTGGAAACTGAAGGAACTGAACAACGAGATCGAAAACAAGCTCGGTCATGAAGTGAACCGCATGGGCTATATCGAGTTCCAGCTTGAACTCATCCGCAAGCTGTCCGGCGGCAAGTCGGAAGCCGATTATCCCATGAACGAGGTCTGGATTACCCGCCGCAACGGCGCACTGGATCGGGTAGTCTATGACTAAATCCAAACGGCCGGACCTGCAGGTCTACCAATCCCTGTGGGCCATGCAGCCGCACTCGCCCGATGGTGTGAAGCTGCCGCTGGCAGAGGTCTGCGACATGGTCGCCGCGGAAGGGTTTTCCGGCATGGCGATTGATCTTGGTGCAGCAGATGTTCAAACCGCTCATGACGTGCGCCCTCACCTTGAGCGCAACAACCTGACCCCGCTGATTGTGGCGTTTCCCAAATCGGTTGAGTCCCTGCGCGACACGCTGAAAATGTCGAAGGATTTCGGCTCACCCTTCGTCGATGTTATCGGCCAGGTATTTCCCTTGTCGGTCGAGGGCGGTATACCGGTCATCCGCAAGTGGATGGAGATGGCAGATGAGATCGGCATTCCGGTCCAGTTCGAAACCCACCGCAACTGTATCACCAATGACCTGTTCTACACATTGCAATTGCTCGACGCCGTACCGGAGATGCGGCTGTGTTGCGACCTGTCCCACTACATTGTGGACCGAGAGTTCTGGTATCCGATTTCAGATGACAACCAGGCTCTGATCCAGCGCTGCATCGAACGCTCCGACAGTTTCCAGGGCCGCGTGGCCTCGCGCCAGCAAATCCAGTTGCAGATCGATTTTCCGCAACATCGGAAATGGGTCGAAGTGTTCGAAGATTTCTGGCGCCGCGGTTTTGACAGTTGGCTGAAACGCAATCCGGAAGGCTCGCCGATTTTCCTGTGTGAACTGGGCCCGCCCGAATACGCCATGACCGGGCAGGACGGCAAGGAGATGTCCAACCGTTGGGATGAAGCAAGAAAGATGCGCGACACGGCAAAACGCATCTGGGAGGAATCCTGTCAGGCGGAAACAGGCTAACTTCCAGGCTTTCCGCAATTGCCGTTTCCTCATTCACAGTGCTAGCTTTCCTCAAGGGTTAGGCTGGGGAGCAAAACCCGGAGGAAATATGCATGCCTGAAACGCAGCAGACAAAGGCCGTCAAGGCCTGGCTTGAGCAGCTTGAAACCGCCCTGAAAGCAGAAGATACAGACGCAGCGACCAAATTGTTTAGTGAGGACAGTTACTGGCGCGACCTGGTTTCCCTGACATGGAATATCAAGACCAGCGAAGGCCGTGACGACATTGCTGCAATGTTAAGGGCAACTCTCGGCAGCGCAAAACCGCAAAACTTCCAGATTGAAGGCGAAGCCAATGAGGCAGACGGCGTCATCGATGCCTGGTTTACCTTTGAAACCGCAACCGGGCGCGGCAAGGGCCTGGTACGGCTGATCGACGGCAAGGCATGGACCATGCTGACGTCGCTGCAGGAACTGAAAGGCTTTGAGGAAGCCAGGGGCGCCAACCGGCCGAAAGGGGTGGAACACGGCTCAACCAAGGGACGCCTCACCTATGCCGAACAGCGCGACAAGGAAATTGCAGAGCTTGGTTACAAGACACAGCCTTATTGCCTGATCATCGGCGGCGGACAGGGCGGCATTGCACTTGGCGCCAGGTTGCGCCGGCTGGGTGTGCCCACCATCATCATCGAGAAGAATGAACGTGCCGGCGACAGTTGGCGCAAACGCTACAAGTCTTTGTGCCTGCATGACCCGGTCTGGTATGACCACCTGCCGTATCTGCCGTTTCCCGATCACTGGCCGGTTTTCTCGCCCAAGGACAAGATCGGCGACTGGCTGGAAAGCTACACAAAACTGATGGAGCTGAACTACTGGTCAAGCACGGTTGCCAAATCGGCGTCCTACGACGAAGCGGCCGGGGAATGGACCGTCGTTGTTGAACGCGACGGCAATGAAGTCACGCTGAAGCCGAAACAACTCGTGCTGGCGACCGGCATGTCGGCTGTACCGAACGTGCCGCAACTGCCCGGCCAGGACATCTTCAAGGGTGAACAGCAGCACTCCAGCCAGCATCCCGGACCCGACGCCTACAAGGACAAGAAGGTTGTCGTCGTCGGTTCCAACAATTCGGCGCACGATATCTGCGCTGCCCTTTGGGAGGCAGGCGCCGATGTTACCATGGTGCAGCGCTCTTCCACCCACATCGTCAAGTCTGAAACCCTGATGGATGTGGCTCTGGGCGCGCTTTATTCGGAAGAAGCGGTCAAAAACGGCATCACCCATGATGTGGCTGACCTGATCTTTGCATCGCTCCCCTACAAGGTGTTGCCCGCTGTCATGCAACCGCAAGTCGACGAAACCAAGAGACGCGACAAGGCGTTTTATGACCGGCTGGAGAAAGCAGGCTTCGACCTTGATTTCGGCGCAGATGACACCGGCCTGTTCATGAAGTACCTGCGCCGCGGCTCCGGCTACTACATAGATGTCGGTGCTTCGGAACTCGTGGCAGACGGCAAGATCAAGCTTGCCAAGGGTCAGGCAGACCGCCTGACTGAAACGTCCGTGGTGCTGGACAGCGGCCAGGAGTTGCCTGCCGATCTGGTGGTCTATGCAACCGGCTACGGCTCGATGAACGGCTGGGCCGAGAGACTGATCTCCAAGCAAGTGGCCGACAAGGTCGGCAAGTGCTGGGGGCTGGGTTCGGACACGCCCAAGGATCCGGGCCCGTGGGAAGGCGAGTTACGCAATATGTGGAAACCGACGCAGCAGGAAGCCTTGTGGTTCCACGGTGGCAACCTGCACCAGTCGCGCCACTATTCGCAGTTCCTCTCACTGCAGCTCAAGGCCCGCCATGAGGGTCTCGACACGCCCGTATACGGCATGCAGGAAGTCCACCATCTGAGCTGACACGGTCTAGCTGCATAAAACGGCCTGCCGAAAGGAGCATCAACATGACGAACGAGCAAATTCCAGTCATCGACATCTCCAGTATTTTCGGCGTGCCGTCGCAAGCCCGCGACCAGGCAGACCGCGACATCATGACAGCCGCAACAGATACCGGTTTCATGACAGTCACCGGCCTGCCTGCCGACATGCTGTCGTCGGCAAAGCGTAAACGCATGTTGTCCATATTCGGCCTGCCCCAGGACGGCAAGCAGCGTCTGTACCGGCAGAATTTTGACCCGGCCAGACCAAACGTCTATCGCGGCTGGTTTCCGCTGCAGTCGGGTTTGCCCACCTACAAGGAAGGTATTGATCTTGGACCCGACATTGCCTACGGACCCTGTCGGATTGAGCAGGGTGATCCAC
>JABDRA010000652.1 GCA_013041995.1 Anderseniella sp.
GACATCCAGGCTGTCGGGTTTGTCGGCTCAACGGCGATTGCCGAATATGTCTATTCGCGCGGCTGTGCGGCCGGAAAGCGGGTCCAGTGCTTCGGCGGGGCGAAGAACCACATGATCATCATGCCGGATGCGGACATGGACCAGGCGGTCGATGCGCTGATCGGGGCCGGATACGGGTCGGCAGGCGAACGCTGCATGGCTATTTCCGTTGCGGTTCCGGTGGGTGAAGACACAGCAAACAGGCTGGTCAGCAAGCTGATGCCCCGGGTCGAGAACCTGCGCATTGGCCCGTCAACCGACCGGGAGGCCGATTACGGTCCCGTAGTGACCGGTCAGGCACTCGACCGGATTCGCGATTATGTCGAGGTTGGTATCAATGAAGGTGCGACCCTTGCCGTGGACGGCCGTGATTTCAAGATGCAGGGCTATGAAAACGGCTACTTCATGGGTGGCTGCCTGTTCGACAATGTGACCAAGGACATGCGCATCTACAAGGAAGAGATTTTTGGTCCCGTGCTGTCGGTGGTGCGTGCCAAGAATTACGAAGAAGCACTCGATCTGCCGATGAGCCATGAATATGGCAATGGTGTCGCGATCTATACCCGCGACGGCGATGCAGCGCGTGATTTTGCCGACCGCATCAATATCGGCATGGTTGGCGTTAATGTGCCGATCCCGGTACCGCTGGCCTATTACACGTTCGGCGGCTGGAAAAAATCTTCTTTCGGTGACCTGAACCAGCACGGTCCGGATTCAGTGCGCTTCTATACGCGCACCAAAACGGTCACCTCGCGCTGGCCGTCAGGCATCAAGGACGGGGCGGAGTTTTCCATTCCAACCATGAACTAACGCCGATCGATCTTACGATTGCAAAAGTACCAATCCAGCCGCGGACAACAGTTCGCGGCTGTCTGGTTTAAGGTTTTGTTTATCATGATCGCAGTCTGAAGCCGTCGGAGCTGCATGTTGGTGAAGGTTGCAGCGAAATTCGTGACGTCTCGTTAATATCAATTGTGCGAGTCTGCCCGTTTGAGTTACCGGGTGTGGGGACGGACACGACATGGCGTACTGGGTTTTTGTGCTTGTTGCTGTAGTGGCAGCACTGTCAATGCTGTTTGTTTTCAATTGGCGGCGGCCGGTCAGGCTGCATCGCAGCGTCCTGATAAACCGGCCGGCGGAGGAGATTTGGTCCTCCATCGATTACATGTCCGGTGATTTTTCATGGCAGCAGCACTTTGAACATGTTGAAACGGATGATGATGGCGATGTCCGGATATTTTATTCCCTCAAGCGTGACGACGGCAGCAAAGTCGCCTGGGATCTTCAGTTTGAAATTATCGAACGTGAAATCGGCAGGTCGATCACGGTGCGGCGCACCGGCATCGACGGCATGCAGCAAAATGATCGCCTGCTGGAACGTACCATTGATCTGGAGCCGCAGGAAAACGGGACCAGGGTAACATTTCGTGAAGTCTGGGGTCCGCGCTCGATAACCGGTTTTGCCCTGGCGCACATGGATGCCGCTTCGATGCTTGCCCGGCTGAAGAGCTGGATTGAAACCGGTAATGCCAAGCCGAAGGGATCAAACGGATGGACGGCCGCGGTGATATCCGGTGCTTCCCTGCTGGCTACAGCGGCTGCGTTTTCGCTGCTGCTGGGTTGGGAAATCGGGGCCATCTTTGTAGCACTGCTCGTGCTGCACGAACTCGGCCATCTGCTATCATTCCGCATGATCGGCCAGCCATGGGGCAAGATTATCTTCATACCGTTTCTGGGCGGTGTTGCGGTGTCTCGTGTGCCGCACCTGAGGCTGGCAGACGATGCATTCTGCGCAATCATGGGTGCAGGCTTGTCGGTTGTTGCGCTTATGCCGGCCATCATCGTCAGTGTGTGGCAAGTCAATTCACCCGGGATTGTGCAACTGGCCTATGTGATGGCTGCCATCGCAGGTGGGCTAAATCTGTTGAACCTGTTGCCGGTATTTCCGCTCGACGGGGGGCGCGTGTTGCGCGCGGTGATGCAGTCGTTCCTGCCCAGGCACGTGCGTACCGCAATGTTCGCAGTGGCAGGCATCGTCGCAATCGGCGGTGTGGTTCTGCACAACCCGGTTCTGGTCGCCATTGCAGTGGTCGCGTTTTTCCAGAGTACCAGGCTGGGCCCGGCACGGGATGATATTGCGCTGATGAAACCATACAGGGCATCCGTCATGTGCGCGGCATACCTGTCACTGGTGATGCTGCATGGTGCGGCAGCGGTCACCTACTGGCCAAGCCTTGGGTGATTTTTCCCATGCAGGGTTGAACACCGGCAGCGTGCACGTTACCAGTGGCGTGCTTTCGTAATTCCTTTGGTATCATCCATTGCGGTCATAAATGCCCAGGCGACCATCTAACCGTTACAGAAACCTGATTGCAGACGGCAGGCTGGAAACAGATGCCAGCCAGCTTGACGTGCTCAAGCGGCTGGATGCACTTGCCCTGCAACTGGATGGCTATGGCCCGCCCGCACCGGCGAACGGGCTGGCCTGGCTGTTCAAGCGCAAGCCATCCGATGCTATGCCGCACAGTGTCTATATCTGGGGTGACGTCGGCCGGGGAAAGACCCTGATCATGGATTTGTTCCATGATGCCATTGCGCCAAGGACCAAGCGCCGCGTTCATTTTCACGCATTCATGCAGGAAGTGCATCGTGACATTCACGCCTATCGCAAGGATCAGGACAAGGGGCTGATTGATGCTGATGCGGACCCCATCGCCTCGGTTGCCCGAACCATTGCGGGCCACGCAAATGTGCTGTGCCTGGATGAGTTCCAGGTCAAGGACATAACCGACGCCATGATCCTGGGGCGCTTGTTCAAGGCCCTGCACAAAGCCGGATGCGTAATCGTGGCAACGTCCAACATTCCGCCGGATGAGCTTTATCGCAACGGGCTGAACCGCAATCTGTTTGAGCCGTTTATCGAATTCATCAAGTCCCGGTTCGAGATCATTCAACTGGATGGGCCGTCAGACTACAGGCTGGACAAACTGTCCGGCGAAGAGGTCTATTTCTGTCCCCTGGGCCCCGGTTCACTGGCACGTTTGAAACTGTTGTGGCGCAAGGTCACAGGCCATGATGATAGCGCACCGGGTGAACTGGAAGTGCAGGGGCGGATACTCCCGGTGCCGCAGACAGCCAGGGGAGCCGCCTGGTTCACGTTTTCCGACCTCTGCGACAAGCCGCTGGGTGCAGCCGACTACCTGGCGATTGCGGACGCCTACAAGGTTGTGTTCATAGAAGGCGTGCGTGAACTGGGCGAAGCACAGGGCAATGCGGCGCGGCGCTTCATCAATCTGATCGATACGCTCTATGACGCTCATGTCCGGGTGGTGATCAGCGCCGATACGCCGCCCCAGGGCATATACCGGTATGCCGATACCCCGGTTGAGTTCGCCCGCACCGTTTCCAGGCTGACGGAAATGCAGTCTGCGCAATGGTGGCAACAGGCACCAAACGCAGTTGCGGAGTGATTTTCGACCAATCCACCCGTCATAGACCAATTGTGGGGTGCTAGTTACTTGCGATCAGCGCGGCTAGGGTTTAGTACACGGCCATCTTTCGCACTAGAGCAACATGGGTTCAACTGAACCCATCAAGTTGCTCTAGCACTTTGAAACCGATCAGGTTTACGATTTTTGGTTGATTGAACCAAAAATCATCCTGATCTGACGAAAAGGTTCCTTCGCACTGCGGTCACCAGACCGGCGCGACTAAAAGCGGGTGCCTATTCGCATAACACACAGGGGAACGCAAAATGGCGCGCAACAAAATTGCACTGATCGGCGGTGGCATGATCGGCGGAACGCTGGCCCACATGGCCGGTCTCAAGGAACTCGGTGATATCGTGATTTTCGATATTGTCGAAGGCATGCCGCAGGGCAAGGCGCTCGACCTGGCAGAAAGCTCACCGGTTGACGGGTTTGATGCACACATGACCGGTGTCAATAAATATGAAGGCATCAAGGGTGCCGACGTGGTGATTGTAACCGCCGGTGTACCGCGCAAGCCCGGCATGAGCCGCGA
>JABDRA010000656.1 GCA_013041995.1 Anderseniella sp.
CCATTTCCGACAGCCGCCGCGTCATCATGTATGCACGCAAGGAGCCCGACAACCGCATGGTGTATGGCGGTTTCGGAAAGCTTGAGCGCTCCGGACAGATTGGCGGTTTCGACTGGCTACAAAACGATGCCGAGCGTGTGTTCCCCCAGCTCAAGAGAGCGAACTGGACCTACAAATGGGGCGGGCGGGTCGCACTTACCGACGATCATCTGCCGCATCTGCATGAACCGAAGCCCGGTATCCTGGTCGGGCTTGGCTACAATGGCCGCGGGGTCGCCATGTCCAACGTGATGGGCCGTGTCATGGCGGAACGCATATTGGGGGCACAAGCTGATGCCTTGCCATTCCCCACGTCACCGCTCAAAGCCATTCCGTTCCGGCCGGTTAAAATGCAGGGACTCGGCAAGGCCATCTGGTTCATGAGGTTTCTCGATTATCTGGAAACCCGCTGATTGCGCTTCACACTATCTGGGACACGGTCCGCCACACCTGGATCATGTGATGGCATTCGTCACTTCTTCCACTCAGGCAGTTTGCATAGGTACGAAACGCCAAGCTGGTCCGTGCTCTACAATCCGACCAATGCCAGGAAATGGAAAATGGTAACCGGCAACGAGCAGCTTTTCCTCTGCTGCCTGTTTGAAAAGACGACGGCGCGTTGCAGCGGCAGCCTTCTGATCCATCTCCACAGCCAGCGCCCAGTCTGGTTCTTCTGGACCTACAAGGTAATGGACCGCTGTATCCATAAGATGCAGCAGCTTGCCATCGCCCTCGTGCAGCAGAAAAGCATGATGTCCAAGTGTGTGACCGGGAGCCGCGACAGCGGTGACACCAGGAACGATCTCATCTCCATCACCGTAGGGTTTGATCAACTTACGAATAGGCTCAAGTTGAGCATTGCCAACGCCAAGCATGAAATTCGGAAATGTTTGTTCAGCGCCCGGATTTTGCGTCCAGAACTCAAGCTCACCGGGCGGCATGAAGTAGGTGGCGTTTTTGAAGACCGGTTCACCATTTTTGCTGCATGATCCGATGTGGTCCGGATGGCCATGGCTCAAGATGGCAGCCGTGATGTCTTCGGGAGCGACACCAATGGCTGACAGCCCGGCTGCCAAGCGGCCATTATCAACTGGGTTCTTCGGGAATGTGACGTCCCCCATGCCCGTATCCAACAGAACCTTGTTGTCGCCGTTCTCGATCAATGTCACCTGCATATGAAGGCTGGCAACGTCAGTCGGAAGTCCGAATCGGTCCAGGAATGGCCCAATTGTCCCTTCCGGCTGATTGGCGGCAAAGGCCGGTGCCGGGAACGTAAACCGGGCGTCGTCGATCACTGTGATACGCATTGCACCAATGCCGAACCGATGGATTGCCCGAAGCGCTTTAGCGTCAGGTTCTGCCGTTTCACCAATCGAAACATTTAGCAAAGGCGAAGCTGCAGTTGCAGCGACGACACCACCCAACAAGGAGCGGCGGGATAGCAATAGGTTTGACAGCATTTGAAGTCTCCTGATGAAGATTGGTTCAGACGAGTCAATATGCTGGCCGTTTCTCGAACGGGTAATGCCCGAATGTTCAAAAGAATTGATTTTGCGTTCGGGAATGGTGCTGGTCTCTTGGCAGACGGTCAAATCGAACGATCAATGCAGAACAGGCTCTTGGAGAAAATCAACCATGGATTCACCCGGCGACGCGCTCAGCGATATTTTGCGCATGGTCCATCTCAGGGCCTGCATATATTTCGTCAAGGATATGCCGCCGCCCTGGGGAATGGACATCCCTGTTGCGGCCAATGGCCCGCTTCACATGGTTCTCCAGGGCAGATGTGTACTGCGCACCAACGGGCAGGAAATGCTTCTGGAAGAGGGGGACGCGATCCTGCTGCCTCATGGCGCAACGCATCAGATGCTCGACAATCCATCGACCGTACCGGAGCCCGGACCGGAAGTGATGATGCGATTAATGACTGAGGTCGATAGCGAAGCTGTTCCAGGATCGACGCGAATGCTTTGTGGACATTTCGACTGGGACGAAACCTTCGATCATCCGTTTTTCCGTGAGTTGCCGGACCTTATCGTTCTGCGCGCCATATTGGATAAGGGGGATACAAATCGTTTCAGGTCGATTGTTGACCTGATATCCGTGGAAACCGCCCAGAACAAACCGGGAGGTTCAGCTATCGCAGATCGCCTGGGAGAAGTCCTGATAGTGAGCATGCTGCGAACATGGCTGACGGATCAGCAGTCCGAAAAAGGTGTGTTGGCCACCATAAATGATCCTCGACTATCAAGAGCGTTGCAACACATTCATAAAAGCCCCGAACTGGAAATCGATCTGAACACCCTTGCACAGGTTGCTGGTATGTCCCGTACCTCCTTTGCGGTCCGGTTCCGTGAAGTCATGGGCACTCCGCCGGCCTCTTATCTGGCGGAATGGCGGATGCTTCAGGCGCGGAGGCTTTTGCTACAGACTGACCTCTCAATTGCCGACATTGTGTCCCGCGTCGGCTACGGCTCCGATGCCGCTTTCCTACGCGCATTCAAACGCAGATTTGGGGAAACTCCCGGAAAGCTTCGCCGCAACCAGACCATTGCGTCAGCAAGGGCGTTGGTTTAACGAGAAGTTTCGGCTGACTGCAAACGCACTTGAAATCGATGCCACCGCTTCAAGCCATGAATTTGGATCTGTCTCGATGGTTTACGTTTACTGCCTGGCATGAGTCCAATGGCAAATAATGGCTGGTCACGGACCCTTCGAACCGCAATACCAAGGCCATGGACTAGCCGTCACAGCCGTGAGCCGAGGAGTGTGCCTTCCTCGATGGCGCGCTGGGCGTCCAGTTCGCCGGCAAAACCGGCGCCGCCGATGACGTGGACCGGACAGTTGTCAGCCTTCAGTTCATCAGCCAGCGCGTTGACTGAAAGCTGGCCGGCACACAGAATGATACTGTCGCATTTGATCAGCCTGTCCTGGCTGCCGACCGAGATGTGCAGGCCCTCATTGTCAATCTGCCGGTAACTGACGTCGGCGATCATCTCGACATTGGCGCGCAGCAGAACCAGGCGGTGCACCCATCCGGTTGTCTTGCCGGGGCCGGCGCCCATTTTCCCGGTTGAGCGCTGCAACAACACGACATCGTGGGACGGCGCATGATCTTCAGCTTGCTGAGCAACTCCCCATGTAGACCGGAACTCAGCCGCA
>JABDRA010000293.1 GCA_013041995.1 Anderseniella sp.
GATCACTCATTCCACGTCGAGCTTCAGCCTCGGCAAATGCGTAGACTACAACATCGGGCTATATTCCGGCGCGCTCGAGGCCGAGACAGGTCAGGCCGTCACATGGCACGGCTGCGGCTCGTTCCGGCTGGCGTACACGCAAGACGAGATGGATTGGCTGCGCCACACCCTGTCTGTCGGTCGCACGCTGGGGTTCAACATCGAACTTGTGGGACCAGATCGGATCGCCGCCTTGCATCCATTCTATAATCTCGACGGTGTCATCGGTGCGCTGTACACACCTGATGACGGCCATGCCGATCCGTCAGGCGTGACCCAGGCCATGGCGGCAGGTGCCCGCAAGCTGGGCGCAAAAATCATCCGCCACTGCCGCGCCACCAACATTGTGCTATTGCCGTCCGGTGAATGGAAAGTCTCCACCGAGCACGGCGACATTGTCTGTGAGCATGTGGTCAATGCAGGCGGCACCTATGCCCGGCAGATGGGGGAGTGGTCCGGCCTGCAACTGCCGATGACCTCCATGACCCATCATTACCTGGTTACCGACACGGTGCCGGAATTCCTCGAGCTTGAAAACGAACTGCCGGTCATCCGCGACGACAAGCTGGTGTCCGGCTATATCCGCATGGAACAGAAGTCCGGCCTGATCGGGATCTATGAGAAGGAAAATCCGAACACGGTGTGGGAAGACCATTGCCCGTGGGAAGCCGAGAACGAGCTGTTTGCCGCCGACTATGACCGCATCATGCCGTGGCTCGAAAACGCCATGGGCCGGATGCCGATCTTTGCCGAGCTGGGCATCAAGCGCGAAGTGCACGGCGCCATCTCGCATCCCCCAGACGGCAATCCGCTGATCGGCCCGGCGCCGGGTGTGAAGAACTACTGGTGTTGCTGCGGCACCCAGATCGGCATTGGCTGGGGTCCCGGCCTGTCGCGTGAACTGGCGCGCTGGATGGTGCATGGCGCAGCGGATATTTCCATGCGGGAATACGATCCGCGCCGCTTCGGCGCCTATGCCACGAAGGACTGGCAGGTGATCAAGGCAAAGGAAGATTATTGCCTGCGCCATGAAATCCCGTTCCCGCACTTCAACCGGCTCGACGGGCGCCCGGTAAAACCCGGCTCGCTCTATGAAAAACTGAAGGCCAAGGGTGCGGTGTATGAAGAGGTCTATGGTCATGAGCGCCCGCGCTGGTTTGCAACGGGTGGCATTGAGCAGCTTGATTACTATTCGTTCCGTCGCACTGAAATCCATGACCTGCTGGCGGCGGAGGTGAAGGCAGTGCGCGAACGCGCCGGGATCATGGACATCACGGGCTTCACCAAAGTGGAGGTTTCCGGCCCGGATGCGGAAGTCTTCCTCGACAGCCTGACACCCAACCGTCTGCCGAAGAAACCGGGCAGCATCGCGCTGACCCATCTGCTCAATCGCCGCGGCCGTATCGACATCGAACTGACCATTGTGCGGCTCGCCGAAGATCGCTTCTATCTGGTGTGTGCCGCCTTCTTCGAGCAGCGTCTGCTGGATCACCTGGCGCTGCATCAACGCGATGAAAACCTGCAGGTCATCAACCGGTCCGATGACTGGGCAGCCCTGTCGCTCAATGGTCCAAGGTCGCGCGATATCCTGTCAGCCTGCACCGATACCCCGTTGGACAATGCGGCCTTCCGCTGGATGTCGGCTCGTGAAATCCGGATCGCCGGTCACACAGTGTGGGCGTTCCGTATGTCCTACGCCGGAGAGCTTGGCTGGGAATTTCACGGGGACCGCGACGCCATGCCAGCCATCTATGACGCGCTTTGGCAGGCGGGCGAAGCTCACGGCATTGCCGACTATGGTTCCTTCGCCATGAACATTCTGCGTATGGAAAAAATGTTCAAAGGTGCTGGCGAACTGACCAATGAAGTCACGTTGCCGGAAGCCGGTGTCATGCGCTTTGTCAAAATGGACAGGCAGTTCTTCGGCCGGCAGCAGACGCAGGAAAGTCTTGATAAGCCGCTGCCCTGGGTATGCGCCTATGTCGCCATCGAACCGGATGGCATCTGGGACGGTAACGGCGGCGAGGCCGTGCTGCATGACGGTAAAGTTGTCGGTTCAACGGCGTCGGTTGCCTACGGCCACACGGTCGGAAAGATTCTGGCGTTTGCTTATATCAAGCCGCATGCAGCCGAGCCTGGGACAATGCTTGAAGTGGTCATTGCCGGTGAACCGCGCACAGCTTGTGTACTGGGTGAACCAGCCTACGATCCGCAAAGTCTGCTACCTCGGACCGATGCCGTACTGGAGCCAGCCCAATGACCATTCCTGACAAGATGAAGGCTTTCGTGCTCACCGGGCATGGTGACATGGACAAGCTCGTCTATCATACCGACTGGCCGGTGCCGGTTGCAGGCAAAGGCGAAGTACTCATCAAGGTCAATGCCTGCGGGCTCAACAACACCGATGTGAACACCCGCACGGCTTGGTACTCCAAGGGCGTCAGCGAAAACACCACCGGCGGCGCTTTCGACAGCGCCGACGATGATGATGCCACATGGGGTGGAGCACCGATTACCTTCCCGCGAATTCAGGGCGCTGATGTGTGTGGCACGGTTGTCGCCGGACCGGACAGTCTGATGGGCAGGCGAGTGCTGATCGAGACCTGGATGCGCGACTGGAACGACCCGCTCAACATGGCCAAAACCGGATATTTCGGCTCCGAATGCGATGGCGGGTTTGCCGAATATGTGAAGATTGACCAGCGCAATGTTCACGCCATTGACAGCACTCTTTCCGATGCGGAGCTGGCGACCTTCGCCACGTCCTGGGTTACGGCGGAAAACATGCTCAATCGCGCCAACGTAACTGATGGCGATATTGTTCTCATCCCCGGCGCGTCCGGCGGAGTCGGTTCGGCCCTTATCCAGCTTGCCAACCGGCGCGGGGCGACAACCATCGCCATGGCCAGCAGGTCCAAGCATGATGCAGTAGCCGGGTTTGAACCCGATGCCATATTGGAGCGCGCGCCGGATAACCTGAAAAAGGGGCTCAGGCAGGTCATTGGCCGCGACACCGTTAGCGTCGTGGCCGATGTCGTTGGCGGCGATTATTGGCCTCAGCTGATTGACGTGCTCGACCGGGGCGGGCGCTACACCTGTGCAGGCGCCATAGCCGGACCGATGGTTGAATTGGATCTTAGAACCTTCTATCTGCGCGACCTGACCTTTACCGGCGCAACTATCGTACCGCCCGGCTTGTTTGCCGATCTGGTCGGCTACATCGAGCGCGGCGAAGTGAAATCGGCGCTTGCCGCAACCTATCCGCTGGAGCGGCTTCACGACGCCCAGAGGGTCTTCATCGACAAAAAGCACACCGGCAACATCGTGGTGACCATGACATGAAGATCACCCGCATTTCCGTCTACCGGAAGGACCTGCCGCTGGCAGATCCGTACTGGCTGTCCGGGGGCCGGCTCAAGTTCGAGGTGCTTGATGCTACTTTCGTCAAGCTGGAAACCGACGCCGGTCTGACCGGCTGGGGTGAGGGTACGCCCTGGGGACACACCTATGTGCCGGCGCACGGGCCCGGCATCCGTGCCGGGATGGAGACCATGGCGCCGGTCATCCTGGGTCAGGACCCGCGCAAGGTGGAACTGGTTGAAAGGGCCATGGACCTGTGCCTGCCCGGCCATCTTTATGCCAAGGCACCGGTTGACCTGGCCTGCTGGGATATCATGGGCAAGGCGTGCGGCCTGCCGATTGCGGATCTGCTGGGCGGCAAGCGTGACACCGGCACACCGGCTGCTTCATCGGTGTCATCGGGTGATCCGGATTACATGATGGGCATTATCAACAGCTATCGCGAGCAGGGCTATGTGGCGCATTCGGCCAAGGTCGGTGGCAATGTCGACGCAGACATTGAGCGCATCCGCCATATCGAGGCAAACCGCAAACCCGGTGAAATTATCCTTTATGACGTCAACCGGGCCTGGACACGGCGCGAAGCCAGCATCGTCATGAACGCGGTTGCCGACCTTGGTGTGACGTTTGAACAGCCCGGTGAAACCCTCGACGACATTGCCGAAATCCGCAAGGTGACCACGTCACCGATCAGCGTCGATGAAACCCTGGTGACGCTGCAGGATGCCTGCCGCATTGCGCGCGATGGCATCGCCGATGTCTTCGGCATCAAGCTCAACCGCGTCGGCGGCCTGACCAAGGCCCGGCGCATGCGCGACGTGGCGCTGGCCCACGGCATCCAGATGTTCGTGATGGCCACCGGCGGGTCGGTGATGGCCGATACCGAGGCGGCCCATCTGGCGCAGTCAATCCCGCAAGAGTTCATCCGCGCCTCCTGGTCGTGCCAGGACATGCTGACGGTGGATGTGGCCCCGGGCCGGGGCTGCCGCACCGTGAACGGTATTCTGACAGTCGACGACACGCCCGGACTCGGCTGCGAGCCGGACGAGGCCACCCTCGGCGGTCCGGTGGCTGTATATGAGTAAGGCGCCATGAAGATAACCGCCATCACGGTCTGGCTTGTGCCACTGACCAGCCATGAGACCTATTACATGGCCGACGGCAAGACCTGTGACACGGTGGAAACCGCCGTGGTGCGGCTTGAAACCGATAGCGGGCGTTCAGGCTGGGGAGAGGTGTGTCCGATCCCGCACTACCTGCCGGCTTATGCACGCGGCGTTGCCCCGGCGCTGGAGGAAATGGCACCGGTGCTGCTGGGCGCCGACCCGGTCGGACCGGAAGCGCTCATGGACCGGCTTGATCAGTTCCTGCACGGTCATGGCTACGCCAAGTCTGCCATCGACACCGCACTGTGGGACCTGACCGCACAGGCAGCGGGCCTGCCGCTTTACAGCCTGCTGGGCGGCAGGCGGCAACAGACCATGCCGCTTTATCACTCCATAACCTGCGTGGCCCCTGACGAGATGGCCCGCATGGCGCGCGAGGCTTACGCCACGGGCATCCGGCAGTTCCAGGCCAAGCTGGGCGCAGATGCCGACTGGCGCGCCGATGTCGAGCGCCTGACAAAAGTACGTGAAACCGTCGGTGACGGACCGCTGGTCTATGGCGACTGGAATTGTGGTGCTTCGTGCCTCGATGCAACCCGGGTCGGCCGCGCCGTTGCCCATCTCGACATTATGCTTGAACAACCGTGCCGGACCCTTGCAGAGTGTGCGGCGGTTCGCAGTGCTACCGGACTGCCCATGAAAATGGATGAATGTGCCCACGATACTGCATCGCTGCTGAGGGCTCATGAGCTGGGCTGCATGGATGCCGTGGCGCTGAAACTGTCCAAGTTCGGCGGCCTGAGCGCCATGCGCAGGGCGCGCGACCTGTGCCTGCACCTGGGGGCGAAGATGTGTGTCGAAGACACCTGGGAATCGGATGTCACAACAGCGGCGGCGCTGCATCTAGGTGTATCGACCAACCCGGGCAGCTTGATGAATGTGTGTGATCTGTCAGGCTATGTATCGCCACGGCTGGACGAAACTGCCCCGGTGCGAAAGGATGGCCGTATCGCGCTGCCTGAAGGTATCGGCCTCGGAGTGGCACCTGATCCGGACCGGCTTGGCAAGCCTGTCGCGGTTTTGAACTAGGAGTATCATCATGAAGTCGCAATCAGGCTGGATTGACCGCGCAAATGCCGTGTTGCCCGCAGGCGGGTTTGGTAATTTCGATCCCGGCATCATCATTCGTGAAGGCAAGGGCTCCAGGGTCTGGGATGAGGACGGCAATGAATATGTCGATTACCTGATCGGCTCAGGTCCCATGCTGCTCGGCCACGGTCACCCGGAAGTGCTCGATGCAGTCCAGGAGCAATTGCCGAAAGGCCTGACATTCTTTGCCAACAATGCCGCCGGTATCGAACTGGCGGAGCAGATCTGCGATGCCATGGCGTGCGGCGAGCAGGTCCGCTACGTGACGTCGGGCGGTGAGGCCGACATGTACGCCATGCGGCTGGCGCGTGCGTTTACGGGCCGTGACAAGATCATGAAATTCGAAGGCGGTTATCACGGCATGTCGGCTGAAGCCCAGATGAGCCTGGCTCCGGACAAGCTCACCAATTTCCCGGTTGCCGTGCCGGACTCCGCCGGTATTCCGTCAGGCGTGCGCGATGAAATGCTGGTGGCGCCGTTCAACGACATCGAGTTCGCCCGCTCACTGATTGCCGAGCATGGCCAGGAAATTGCGGGCATCATTGTTGAACCGCTGCAAAGGGTCATTCCGCCGGCACCGGGTTTTCTGCAGGCGCTGCGCGAGGAATGCGACAAGTACGGCATTGTGCTGGTGTTCGACGAGATCGTGACCGGTTTCCGCTTTGCCTATGGTGGTGCGCAGGAGCTGTACGGCGTTACGCCGGATGTGTGCACGCTCGGCAAGATCATCGGTGGCGGGTTCCCGCTGGCGGCCATTGCCGGCAAGGCCGACATTATGGCGCACTTCGACAAGGCCAAGGTCGGTGCCGACGGTTTCCTGATGCAGCTGGGCACGTTGAGCGGTAACCCGATCGCGGCGGTCGCCGGCATGAAGACCATGGAAATCCTGCGCCGGCCCGGTCAGTACGACAAGCTGCGTGGGCTGGGCAAGACCCTGATGAACGCCATCTCCGAGCATCTTGGCAAGGCCGGGTTCGATCACCAGATCGTCGGTGATCCGACCCTGTTTGATGTGTTGTTCACATCGGGAAAGATCAATGACTATCGCGATGTCTACAAGGCCGATGCCGCCCGCAACCTGCGTTTCAACAAGCTGTTGCGCGAAAAGGGCATCTTCAAGTCACCCGGCAAGCTCTATCCGTGCCTGGCACTGACCGATGCGGATATCGAGCAGACCGTTGACGCGATTTCATACGCAGCGGGTAAGCTGGATTAGGCAGCGGATACTCCGGTGGGTAGCGGACCAGGCCGATCGGCGGGTGATGTATCGCCTGTTCCGGCTTTGGACATTTGTGCACGGCGCCGCATCGCTGCTGATCGATGAGGAATATGCCAAGGTTGCCCCTGAACTGGATGTCGAAGCGCTGATAACCGACACCACGCCGTCGCTGCTCAGATAATGCCGTCCTTGCGGTTTTGCCTGTCAATCCAGTCGGTGGCGAATGTCACCAGCGGGCCATAATCGGTAAGCCTGCTATGTGCATTGCCGATCTTGCCGGTGATCACGGCACCAGTTTCCTCCCAGGCCTTGCCGGCCGGTACGAAGAGACGCCCCAGATCATCTTCCACATCAGGCGCCTTTATCCAGGTTCCCTCTTCACCATGCCTGATATCACGCAGAATGGTGCGGCGGTGGGTGGCAACACTCTCAGCGGCATGCAATGCCGAGCACCGGTCCCAGCCGACGCCGATCAGCAGGATCTTCATGGCTCGCCGCTCTCGCAGCCGTCCCCAAGGGGTTTCGGGGCCGGTCGCCCAGTCAAACGGATCATGTTCGGCTGCCAGTTCAGCCGCCTCGGGGCCCAGCAACAAGACGGAACTTGTGGGGTGGTTACTTCTGACAACGCCGGGCCAGCTTCTGAAAGCTTCCGGAACCGCCCCGTTCTGCCGTACATCAGAGCGCTCTGGATCAAAGCCCAGGACCTGGGACCGGACATGCAGATGCTCTTCTTCGGACAGGCTGGTGTCAATGAGGGTGGTGGGATCATAGGCGTCGTTGCTGAAACCCGGCATGCCGATCAGTCCGTGATCGCCAACGGCCGCGATCAATGCCTCAATCAGGCCCCTCGGGCCACCAATGACACGTCCGACCTGCCCGAGTGCCGTATGCACGAAAACACCGTCGCCATGCCGGATACCCAGCGCCGATAATTGCGCTACCAGGTCGTCCTTGCCAATGAACCTTGTATCGGCCCCCTGCGCGCTCGGCATGGTCTACTCCTGCTTCTTGTTGTTGCCATTGCCGTTATTCGCAAGGCCGAGCAATGCGGCAATTCTCGGATAGCGTTTCTTCAGCCAGGCCCCGTGTTTAACCTCGATGCGCCGCCGCCAGCGCCTGATGATACTGGAGTCTATGGACAGGATAAGCAGGCCGAGCGGCACCATCCAGAAGCCCAGTATGGGAAGAAAGCCCAGTATCCCGCCAATGACGAGACCGGCCCCCAATAATCGGCGCGCCGTCGGACTACCGGGCACTTTCAGTGAATGATTACCTATGCGAACGCGTCTTGTCATAGCGGGCCATCTAACCACGACACCACTGCGATACAAGGGCGTTGCTCACTGAATCGAAAGAGATTTTAAACTTAGTCACACAATGTGGCAAATTGGGCTTTAACACCGCGAAAGTGTCTGCTATAGGCAGGCCATCCTTCCTCGGTAGCTCAGTGGTAGAGCAATCGGCTGTTAACCGATCGGTCGGGGGTTCGAATCCCTCCCGGGGAGCCAGTTTAAAAAGGGGCCTGGTGGCCTAACGTCACCGGGCCCTTTTTGTCTGGTGGATGAACAGTTGAAAATCCCCAACACAATCTTGCTGTTAGCTGTAAAGCAACGTTCAGACTGATCAGTGAAGCGTCACCGGTCGGCATAGCGAACTCGCACACGTCCGCGTTCAGATGAGCGCTCATGAAACTTCAGCTTTATCCCGGAACTCAAAGCGTTTTGCGACTTTGCCGCTTACGGCTACTTCGCCGCGGTGAAATGAACCTCCACATTGTAG
>JABDRA010000294.1 GCA_013041995.1 Anderseniella sp.
GCGCAAGATGGTCCAGATGATGGCGTGACCAGCCAGGATGGTGCCGCGCACGGTGCCGGAGATTTTGGAAACACCAATACGGTTGAAGTAGCTGACCGGTACTTCGTGCCAGCGCAGGCCATGTAAAATTGCCTTGAGCTGCATTTCCACGGTCCATCCGAAGGCACGGTCCTGCATGTATATTGCCTTCAGGCTGTGCGCGGAAATGGCCCGATACGGCCCCAGGTCTGTGTAACTGACACCCCAGAACAATCGGATAAGACTGCAGGCAAGCCAGTTTCCCCAGCGCTGCTGAGGTGTAAGCGAACCGGTTTCGGCTGTTCCAAGAGTTCGTGAACCGATTACCATGTCAGCCAGATCGTTGGTTATCGGGTCGACCAGCAAGTGCATTTCACAACATCGATCGGAGTAGTCGCCATCCATAAAAACAACAATGTCATGGTCCGTTAAGGCTTCCATGCCGCGCAGACAGGCTGCTCCATAGCCGGGCTGCGGTTCATGCATAACGTGTGCGCCATGGGCATGGGCAATTGCGGCCGTGTTGTCCCTGGACGCGTTGTCGGCGACGATGGTTTTATCCACCCAGTCCGGCACTGAGCTGATGACCTTGCCGATGGCGTCCGCCTCGTCGAAGGCGGGAATGATTACGGCTATTTTTCTGCCGTGCCGCATCACGTTGCCGCTGGTAAAACAGGGGTGTCAGGCTCCTGCTGTTTCCCCGTCCACCAGTCGAAGGCAAGCACCATCCAGACCGGCAACCACATGGCCCAGACCAGACCAAGCAGCCAGGCCTCATCCACACCGACTGCGGTCAGTTTGAAAAACGCGTAATAGAGCGGGAATGTCAGGGTCATGAGCAGCAGGCCGCGATAGGGAAAAACGCACAGGAAAGGTGCAATCCAGATGAAATACCAGGGCAGTTGCACCGGTGAAAGCAGCAGCATGGCGGAAGCCGCGATCAGAAAACGCTGAACCGTATCTGCAGGGCCTGCAACCGGTTTTCGATTGCTCAACAACACTGTTATCACAATCAGTGCCGCCGCCATCAACCGGGCCAGGCTGCCTGGTTCGAGCAGAAACTGAGGTATCATGCTTGCCGTGGCGGTGAGGATCAGGAACGAAGCTGAAATACGTTCCCAGCCGGTTGAAAAAGCTACGAATCCCGATGACTGGTCAAGCTGCGTTGCGATTATGGGCCAGTAGAGAGCCAGCACAAGCAGCCCGGCAGACGCGACCGCTGCCACCAGCCTGGTGGGCTGTTGCAGCAGCGGACGCCAGATAGCCGGCAGTATCAGAACCGGCCAGACCTTTGCTGCAACGGCCAGCCCGGCGACACAGCTTGCTGCAACAGGCCGTGCCTTGATGCAAAGAACCAGTGCAGCCAGCAGCGGCACCATCAAGGCCGGTTCCATGTGGCTCGAGTTCATGACTTCCTTGATGACGATCGGGTTCCACCAATACAGACAGGACCAGATAAGCGGCCGGTTGAGTGATGACAGAACTGACAGGACCAGTCCCAGTGTAACCAGCTCGAGCACCAGTAACACGCCCCGCCACGCTTCCAGGGAAAACGGCTTTATCGTATAGGCCAGCGCAAAGGCTGCCTGCGACACCGCCGGATAGATTGACCGGAGATCGCCGTAGTTGATCCGCTCCAGCACCGGACCGGCCTGTGCCTTCAACATGACAATCGTTGGATCGACAACACTACCATCGATGATTGCCTGCGGACTGTACGCCCATGGATTGATCCCGTGGGCGGTCAGCGCGCCGTCCCACAAATAGCGATAGTAGTCATTTTCCTGCACGGGGACGGAGCCGAAAAGGACGACACGCATGGCGAGGCCAAAACCGATCATCAGCATCAGCAGGGATAGCGGGTTTGTCGCGGTCAGGCTGCGCGGCACCAGAAACCAGGCAACTGCCAGGAACACAGCGCCGGCCATCATGTAACCTGCAACAAACAGGAAGATGGGCCGGCTGGCCACTTCAAGCTCGTAAGCGAACTGTGAGCTGGCGGCGGCAAGACCAAGGGCGCAACACAAAAGCGCTGCGCCCGAGAGAATCCACAATTTGAATACAGACCGGTCATCGGCTTTGTGAGACCAGCTTTGTCTTGTCATCAGTGTATTTCCCGCAAAAGTGGCTAAAGGATTTGCGAAAAACAGATGTGCGATGAACGTAAAGGTCTGATATTTGATCCAGTCAAAACCGTTATCGCCTCTAGCTGCCCTTGCCAGCGGGATAGCGGGTCTTCTTCTTCTTCTTTTTCTTCTTTTTGGTTGCCGCAATTTTCGTTGTGGCAACGGGTTTTTCGAGCTTTTGTTCGCTAAGACCGGAAGCACTGGAGACCGCTGCGGCAACAGGTGTTGCAACTATTGCGATTGCGCCGACGAGGGCAATGGCAATTGCACCGAAAGCGGCATTGGCACTTTGAATTTTGCGCATCTAAAACTCCTTCTTGCACGGGTATCAGTTTGTTCAGCGCAAAAGATAGCAAGTTCTGCTGATTTCGGAATTCAACTCGGTTCACGAATTCATCATTTAGATCGCCATTTTGCTCTCACGAAGTTCACCTAGGCTGTGAACCTTGTGATTGGAAGTACGCCCGGTTGGCCGGTAACCTGGCAGCCAGATCGAAATGATAATCAGGAACCGATGTCCCATGCCCCCACATGCCAGAATGATGATGCGGATCATTGCCCTCCTGACCGTCTGGCTGGTGGTTTCAGGCTTTGGGTTTTCCTCAAAGGCGCCACAAGCCTGGGAAGACTGGGCGCAAAGCAACCCACAGGACACCCGGGTCATCGATCACGGCGAATGGACTGCATTGCTGAAAAAATACATAAAACCGGGCAGGGCGGGGCTCAACACGTTTGCTTACGGCAAAGTGTCAGCCGCCGATAAGGCCGCGCTGCAAAACTATGTCAGGTCGCTCGAGGCCATCGAGGTGACCGGCTACAACAAGAACGAGCAACTGGCATACTGGCTTAATCTCTACAACGCGGTGACGATCAGGGTTGTACTGGATCATTACCCGGTCGAAACAATCCGTCACATTGATATATCGGGGTTTCTGAAAAACGGGCCATGGCAGAAGGAACTGGTGACGGTCGAAGAAACACCGCTGACGCTTGATGACATTGAACACGCCATATTGCGGCCGATCTGGAAGGATCCGCGCATACATTATGGCGTTAATTGTGCCTCTGTCGGTTGCCCGAACCTGCAGACGTCCGCATTTACCGGCAAGACCGCCTCCGCGCAACTTGATGCCGGTGCTAACGCATACGTCAACTCAACCCGGGGTGTCGAAATCAACCAGCGCGGCAAGGTGTCGGTGTCTTCGATATATTCCTGGTTTGCTCATGATTTCGGCAATTCAGAAGCCGGAGTGATGCAGCATCTTCTCAAATTTGCCAATCCTGATCTGGCAGAAAAGTTGACCAGGGCCGGACGTCTTTCCGACACACATTACGACTGGTCGCTGAATGAATAGCGGTCCGTAGTTCCGGGTTTAGGGGCCAAAAAACCTGGTTAGGGGTGCCAGAATGGCCTTCCATTGGCCTCATTCCTGTGGCAAACCGGAATACATCCGGGAGAATCTTTTTCTTTCAGATCAGTGGGTTTGATGAATGTGGGGTAATAGGGTTGCATAAATCAACAACATTGGCGGCTGTCGCCATGCTGTCACTTGTCAGTGGCTGCGCCACGGATATCGGCAGTTTCACCTCTAGTGATCCTGCGCCGGTCACGACATCTTCAACGGTTCCACAACAGCAGGTTGCAACCAATCAGCCGCAATACGGTCAACCGCCACGGGTGCCACCGCCCGGACAGGCGACATTTGCTCCCGCCCCGAAACCTGGAGCAGGCGGTCTGGCAACGGGATCCTATGCACCCACTCCGGCCGGCCGGAGACTGTCGCAGGCAGAACTTCGCTCGATGCTGGCAGGCAGATCCGTTGTGGTTGCGGACGGTCGCAGGCTCGAATACGGCCCATCCGGTTCGTATCAGGAGACCCGTAACGGGCAGGCAATTGCGGTAGGTACCTACCAGATTCGTGATGTCTCGGTGTGCGTACAATTCACCACCGGACTGACAAGGTGTGACAGCTTTGTACAGGACGGCAATCAGTTGTTCGTCGAAGACCGCAATGGTCAAAGGCTGCCTGCCCAGGTCGGCTGATGTCTGCAGGCTGGGTCAGTCTGATCCTGACCTGATCAGGTCACTTTTCAACCTGATGCAGTCGTAGTTCGCATGTTTGTTCGGGTTTGTGGCGAGTGTTGATAATTACGCACTTGAATCCGACGCTGTCCACAGCCATTTACCAACAGACATCGACGGTGCTGCAAGCATGTCACGAATCGTGCCTAAGTAACGTCAGTATTTGCTGGAAAGCGGCGTATCCAGTGCAACAGCGGACCATTGACT
>JABDRA010000665.1 GCA_013041995.1 Anderseniella sp.
AACAGTTGTTGAGATGGCTACTACTCGGCCTGTCGCCATCAACTTTTCCAGTGCCTGCCTCATGTCATCCGCAGACGGTCCTCCTGGAGCCGGATAGAGGAATGCCGGGGCTTCGTCAGAGTTGATGATATCGCTGTCGAAATGGATATAGAGCGGACCTTGCGGCAGGGCGGGTGTGTCAAGCTCATCCAGGCGTTCAATGAACTGAATTCCCGAATTCTCCACCAGTATGCGCTCGCCGGGATCGAGGTCACGCCCGTCACACAAGACCACGCGGCCGTCGTCAATCGGTGAAAGCTCCACGGCCTGCATCATGCGCTGGTCGCCGCGTCCGGTGAGCATGGCAAGCGGCATGCCGCCAAGAAAGCCGGACGGTGACGTTTCCCAGGTATTGAAGTCGCCATGGGAATCCAGCCAGATCAGGGTTGGCTGCAGGCCATTGCGCTCAAGCCCCGCCATCACCGGTATTGCCTGGCAGCAATCGCCAAGAACCGCGAACGGTCTGTCACCGCCAGCAATGACATCCGAGACCGTGTCTGCAAGTTCCCGGTGAATGGGTGCAAGGCTTTCCGTCTGGTCGCCACTGCCCGGACCTGCCGCGATCACCTTGTCACCACGCCGGCTCATTATCGCAACTGCATCGGACTGGCGGTCCAGAAACATCGGTGAGGCAATGCGAACGTCCTTCATGGCGCGCTCCTTCTGTTGGGAGTGTGAAAAACACCGGCTTTGCTAAATTATGGCATTCCTTGCCATAAAGACAGTCTTGCGTACCAGGGCGGGGTGCAGCAACCGCTCTGCCTGTTGCAATACTGGCTGCTTCCGACGCCAATCTGATTATGGACGCCTACACGCCAAAGCGTCAGGTCACGGCGCGTGACCTGGCTCAATATCTTGTTGGATTGGCAGTTTACAAGCAGCCGTGGTGTCTCATGCAGCCGCGGTAGTCTCGGCCACGACCCCATCTGACACGACAGCGGCGATGCCAGCGTTCGCACCGGCCAAATCTGCGAGGGGCGGCATACAGTGGTATGGTCCACCATGGGGTAGCATACCAATAGCCGCGGTGGTAGTGGCGATGACGACCGCGCCGACGACGATGGCGCCGCCCGTGTCTTCGTCTGTTATAGCGCCGTTCCCTGACCTGTTCTATCGGGAAAACTTTCGTCGTCTGCGGTGCAAGTACAGATGCAGACGGGCTGCTGACGATACCGGCAGACGCGCCGACGGATCCAGCTGCGAAAAGGCCTAACGTGACTGCTGAGGCCATAAGGATTGACTTGAGTATTTTCATATTCCCTCCTGTGGAGATTAATACGCCCCTTAGAAACAGGTTGCGATTTTTTACCCAAGTCCGCATTGACGAATATCAAGCGGCAGTCATCAGAAAGCAGCAATCTCAAAGTGGGAGACGGGTGCCGACCACTTGGCCCGCGCATGCTTTAGGCAGGTGGCCAGTCCATTTCAGTTGCTGTCGGCTTTTTCAGCCAACCATCTGGCCAGCAATTCATGATGGTTGTGCGGACAACTGCCGTGGTTGTCCAGAAACGCTGTGAGTGCATTTACAGCGTCCTCGCTGGTACCTCGAACAGAAAACCGCGTGCGCGCCAGGTTCTCCGGCTCGTGGCAACGTACGCAATAAGCTTCGTACGCCTCATTGGCGGCGGCAACTTGCGACGGAACAAGGCATTCGATTGCCTGGGGCTTGTCTTGCGCCGCCGCGTTTGCAGCGGCGAACAGTGAGAAGCAAATCATTGCAGCGGCGAAGCGTGCCGTTGTGTTCGCCAAAGGTCTTTTTGAATACATGTACAAACGTCCCTACGAAGAGATGCACTTTCGCGAGCCGGATGCGATCATGTCTGTCGGCGTCACGAACTGACCGTCACCCGACCTTGTCAGGCAGGCCGCGTCCATTGTTCCACCAGCGGTTGGGATTGTCGCTGGCCACATTATAGTTTGCCCGGCTGGCCCAGTCTTCACGAACGAAGATGACCGGTTCCTCGTAGTGGTGGACATGCAGGATGGCATCCATCACCTTCTCCAGAATGGCAAGATCCCGCTCTATTGAAATCTTCAGCTCGACTACGGGATAAGTTTCGGTTGCGCCGGCCTCGAATCCCTCGACATGAGTTGTCGTAGTTGACCCGGCCTCCGGCTGGGCAGTTTCCACGCCGACGGCCGAAATACTGGCGTTTCGCTTATAACGCCCGAAGCTCAGCGGGTGCACTTGCATAACCGCATCCAGAATCTGGTCGGTCTCTTCCGGTAGCGTTTGAACCTCCAGCGTCCAGACGGGTATGAGTTTGCCGGATTTTGCCGTATAGTCGGGGAGATTATTCATGTAGCCTGCTTCCGCTTGGTGTCATGCTGTGGTGGGTGGCATGTTACCAGCATGCTGCTGACAACCTGCTGTCAGCAAACGGCAGACCTAAGCTTGGATGTGCTAAAGTCAGTCTCCCGGCCCGGACAGGCTTTTCATGTAGGCAAGCATATCATTGATGGTGTCGATGCTGAGCTCGAACTGTGGCATTGCCGGATGGCCGGTAACAATTCCCTCGGCAAAGGCCTCGGCGAGGCTGTCGATGGGATAGCTGTTGTGCAGCGTGCGAAACGCAGGCGCTTCGGGCATATGACTGTCATCGTTCAGGCCAACCGCATGGCAACGGGCACAATTGCTGTCCACAAACGCTTTGCCCTTCACGGCATCCCCGTAGGATTGGCTATGGGCGGGCAAGCCGGACAGTGTCAGCACAATAATATATGCTGCCAAGGCGGCGAGGGAGCGAAATTGGGTTTCTATCTGCATATTTGAATTGATAGCAGGCAGGCAGTCAAACGTCCTTGATCAATGTCAAATCGGCAGTCACAACACTTCAACATTGCCGCAGATGCTGATGGCCTGGCCTGAAATGTTCGCGCCCAGCGGTGAGCACAGGTACACCGCCTGATTGGCGATGTCCTGGGCGGTGACCATGCGGCGCAGGGATACCTTGTTGATGTACTCGCTCTCCATGTTCTCATAGGACACGCCGGTGGCTTCCGCGCGAGCGGCAATAACCTTTTCAATGCGCGGACCTTCAACGATGCCGGGTAGCAGGGCGTTGACCCGGATGCCGTCGGGCCCAAGTTCGATGGCCAGGCTTTTTATCAGGCCGATGATTGCCCATTTGCTCGCAGCATAGGGTGTGCGCCAGGCGTAGCCGAGCCGGCCCGCCACCGAAGAAATGCCGATGATCGATGCATCGGATGACTGTTTGAGTAAAGGCACGGCAAGCCGGGCACAATAGAACTGGCCGTTCAGATTGACATCGATTGTGTTGCGCCATTCCTGCGGATCCAGTTCGTCGATACCGCCAGTGGGGCCTGCAATGCCGGCATTGTTGATCAGCACATCCAGGCCACCAAGGTGGGCTTTGACATCTTCAAACAGCGTTGCAACCTGGCTTTCATCGGACACGTCGCAATTTGTTATGCCCCAGTCAGGGAAATTGCTGTTGCAATCGGCCAGCGCCGCATCGGAAACATCACACACATGCAGGCGGGCACCGGCGGCAGCAAAGGTCTCTGCGATAACCCGACCGATGCCGCCGCCGCCTGCTGTTACCAGCACGCGCAAACCCGGTTTCATTCCCATTGTCTCAGTCATTGAATCATTCCGTACTATTGAAGCTGTCAGAAACCAACCTGGTCTCCGCCTTTCAGATCAAGCATTGCGCGTGCCTCGTCGGGCGTGGCGACATCAAGCGACAGGCCTTCCAGAACCTGGCGCATCTTGGTGACCTGGTCGGCATTGGATTTTGCCAGTTCGCCTGGCGCAATCCACAAGGAGTCTTCCAGCCCGACGCGCACATTGGCACCTTGGGCTGCGCCCATGCACGCCAGCGAAATCTGGTTGCGCCCGGCACCAAGGATCGACCAGCGATAGCTGTCGCCGAACAATCTGTCAGCGGTGCGTTTCATGTGCATCAGGTCTTCCGGATGTGCGCCGATGCCGCCGAGCAGGCCGAATACCGACTGGATGAACAGCGGCGTGCGCGCCAGCCCGCGGTCGACGAAGTGGGCCAGATTATAGAGATGGGAGATGTCGTAACACTCGAACTCGAACCGGGTGCCGTTGTCGTTGCCGACCCGCAGGATCGTCTCGATGTCATTGAAGGTGTTCTTGAATACCAGGTCTCGCGAGTTTTCCAGGTGCGTTCTTTCCCAGTCATGGGTGAAATCCGAAAACCGGTCGAGCATGGGGTAAAGTCCGAAGTTCATGGATCCCATGTTCATGGAGGCGACTTCCGGCTTGAACACCGCGGCAGGGCGCATGCGCTCTTCCACAGTCATGTGCGGGCTGCCGCCGGTGGTGATGTTGATCACCGCCTTGCTGGACTGCTTGATGCGTGGCAGGAATTTCTCGAATATGGCCGGGTCCTGGGTAGGACGCCCGGTTTCGGGATCTCGGGCATGCAGATGAATGATGGCGGCGCCTGCTTCCGCCGCTGCAATGCCGGCTTCAGCTATCTCGTCCGGCGTGACCGGCAGATGCGGCGACATGGACGGCGTATGAATGGCGCCTGTGACAGCACATGTAATGATGACTTTGCGTTTTGGTTTTGCCACGACGAGTGGGGGGTCCTGTTGGTAGTGGGATGCAGGGAGGGTAGCACGATGATGATCATGCCGGGTCTGCCGGTCAATGCTGTTGTCACCATCGGTATTTGCTGGTCGCGACCTGCCGGAAAACATTGCAATCAGTGTTGTTCGCTCAGAAGCTGCTCTTGATCAGAAGCATGTTTTGCCGAATTTGGGCAACATGTTACGACGCGGTGCGTGGTTTCCGTTAGGGCATGAGTTGTCATCACAATGATGTATATCTCCGCTTGACCTTGGTTTCCAATGCCAGCACATTTTCAGCGTATTCTTTGCCTATAGAAGGTGGTCGTTATCCTTCCTACAGCGGAGAAATCGCTTGGACGTCGTTTTAGCAGGTATGTCCACGGTTGTTCCGGATGCCAAATTGCCACAAGACTTGGTTTTGGATTGGGCTCGCCGGACCCTGGGCAGCAGGTTTGCCCAGTTTGAGCGGATGACGAAAGCATTCGACAATGCAGGTATTGAGTCTCGCTATGCCGTGGCAGATGCGTCCTGGTTTGAAACCCCCAAATCCTGGCCGGAACGCAATTCGGTGTATCTCGAAGGCGCAACGCAGCTGTTTATCAAAGCGGCGGCTGGTGCCCTGGACGATGCCGGTTGGGACGCAGACGAAGTTGACGCGATCGTCACTGTGTCTTCCACGGGCATTGCCACGCCGACACTCGAGGCACGCGCCCACCTTGAAATGGGGTTTCGCGAGGATGTAATACGCATACCGGTCTTCGGGCTGGGCTGTGCAGGTGGTGTTTCGGGCCTGGCAATCGCGCGGGATTTTGCCGCCGCCCATGAAGGTACAAAGGTGCTTATGGTTGCGGTTGAAGCCTGTACGGTGTCGTTCTGCGCCGGCACACCGCGCAAGGCGGACATTATCGGTTCGGCCATATTCGGCGATGGCGCAGCGGCGGTGTGCGTCACCAGCGAAAACAGCAGCCTGAATGGGCACAATGGCCTTAATGGCCACATTGGTCATAGCGGGAGCAATGGCCACAACGGAAAGAATGGCTACAACGGAAACAATGGCCATAACGGGAGCACTGGTCAAAAGGGCCACAACCTCCACAACGGCAACAAGATTTTCATTGGCAGGGGCTCGCAGAAGATGTGGCCGGACACGCTGTCGATCATGGGCTGGGAAGTCGATGAGGACAGCCTCGGGGTGGTGTTTGACAAGTCCATTCCGACCTTTACCGAGGAAAACTTTTCTTCCGCTGTAAACGGCGCGCTGGCGAAGCTCGGCAAGGACATCTCGCAGATTGACCGTTTTGTCTGCCATCCCGGCGGCACCAAGGTTATTC
>JABDRA010000666.1 GCA_013041995.1 Anderseniella sp.
ACACAATGGCTGAACTCCTGTTAGAACTGTTCTCCGAAGAAATTCCGGCCCGCATGCAGGCGCGTGCAGCGGATGACTTGCAGAAACTGGTCACCGGCGCACTGGTGGAGCAAGGCCTGACCTATGAAAGTGCCAAGGCACATGTCACGCCGCGCCGGCTGGCTTTGTGTGTGGACGGGCTGGCCGTGCGCACCGCAGATGTCAAAGAGGACCGCAGGGGCCCGCGTATCGATGCACCGGAACAGGCTGTGCAGGGATTTCTCAAGTCGGCCGGCGTGACGCTCGATCAATGCGATGTTGAAGAGGACAAGAAAGGCAAGGGCGCCTTCTATGTGGTCCGCATCAACAAGCCCGGGCAGAAAACACCTGATGTCATAGCTGCCATTGTGCCGGATGTGGTGCGCAGGTTCCCATGGCCCAAATCGATGCGCTGGGGAACAGGCAGCCTGCGCTGGGTCAGGCCGCTACAGTCGATTTTGTGCATGTTTGACGGTGAAGTGGTACCGTTTGATGTGGATGGTATCCGCTCGGGCAACACCACCCACGGCCATCGCTTCCTCAATCCGGAAGAAATTACGGTCACCGCGTTTGATGATTATGAACAATCCCTGCGGTCTGCCCATGTCATGCTGGATGCCGACGAGCGCATGGAGGTCATTCGCAATGAGGCTGGTAATCTGGCGTTCGCCAAGGGCCTCGAACTGATCGAGGACAAGGCGTTGCTGGGAGAAGTTGCGGGCCTTGTCGAATGGCCGGTCGTGCTGATGGGCGAGTTTCACAAGAGCTTCCTCGATGTGCCGGCCGAGGTGATTGTCACCTCGATCAGGAGTCATCAGAAGTGCTTCGCGCTTACCGACAAGTCGGGAAACCTCTCCAACAACTATCTGCTGGTGTCGAATCTCATCGCCAGAGATGGGGGCAAGAAGATCACCGAAGGTAATAACAAGGTGATCGCGGCACGGCTGTCCGACGCCCGCTTCTTCTGGGAGCAGGACAAGAAGATCGCGCTGGAAGACCGCTTGCCGCAACTTGAGAAGATCACCTTCCACGCCAGGCTGGGCACCCAGGCTGAACGGGTTGTGCGCATTGAAGCGCTGGCCGGTGAAATCGCCAAGACCATTGGGGCTGATGAGACCCAGGCCAGGCTGGCGGCGAAACTGGCCAAGACCGATCTGGTGACCGAGATGGTCGGCGAGTTTCCCGAGCTGCAGGGCCTGATGGGCTCTTATTATGCCAAAGCCGAAGGCCTGGATAAGCAAGTCCAGGTCGCCATTCGCGATCATTACAAGCCGCAAGGCCCGTCTGATGATGTGCCGTCCGGCAAGGTCGCCCAGGCTGTGGCGCTGGCCGACAAGATCGATACGCTGGTCGGGTTCTGGGCGATTGACGAGAAACCGACCGGCTCGAAGGATCCTTATGCGCTGCGCCGCGCTGCACTGGGCGTCATCCGCACAGTGCTTGAAGGCGAGCTTCGGTTGAAGCTGCTTGCCCTGACTACTGCAGCTCTGAAGCCAATTGTTGACGCACTGCATAAAGATGTGGAAGGCGATGAAGGCGATGCGGTCGTCTCCGGCAAGGCAGACAGCGATACCGCAGCTGACTTGCTCTCATTCTTCGCCGACCGTCTGAAGGTCTATTTGCGTGAAGGCGGCACTCGTCATGATCTCATCGATGCGGTGTTTGCGCTCGGCAATCAGGATGATTTGCTGATGATCGTCAGGCGCGTGGAAGCGCTGTCGGCCTTCCTGGAGACCGACGATGGCCAGAACCTGCTGGCCGGTGTCAAGCGGGCGTCCAACATTCTGAAGATCGAGGAAAAGAAGGATGGCCGCAGCTTCACCGGCGCACCGGAGACCAAGCTTTTGCTGCAGGGCGACGAAAAGGATCTGAACCGGGCGGTATCCCAGTCGGAAGCGAATGCCAAACGAGCCATCGAGGCAGAAGACTTCGCCTCCGCCATGGGCCATATAGCCAAGCTGCGTGGCCCGGTGGATCAGTTCTTCGACAAGGTGACGGTCAATGCGGACGACCCGACGTTCCGGGAAAACCGCCTGAAACTGCTCAACCGTATTCGCGAAGCAACGCTGGCCGTGGCCGATTTCTCGAAAATCGAGGGGTAGGGTTTATCGTGGAGGTCGAACCTGTCTCGTTTGGGTTCTCTTAATATCGCTCACGCCAGCAGCCTGCGGCTGCGCTCCGCGAGGGCGGGCCTGACCGGCCCGAGGCCCGTCGGGCCTAGTTGTTTTTGTGGTCGAACAGCTTTCTTCGCTTCGCTCATGCCGTTCTCCGACCCTGAACGACTGTTGCTTTTCGTCATTCCCGCGAAGGCTGGGAGGTGGAGTCACGTTTGAAGTGCAACACGGTTGAACATCTGATTGAAGACCTCGTTTGGGGTTTTGTAGTTGAGGCACTTTCTTGGCGCATTGTTGTACCTGTCTGTGATGAACTGCAACTGTT
>JABDRA010000667.1 GCA_013041995.1 Anderseniella sp.
AGGTTCGCCAGGCAGGACTGGTGCTGGACGACGACGAAGCCACCAGCTACCTGAAAAACCTGGGACGTCGACTGGCGATGAAAAGCGAGAATCCCGGCCACAGCTTTACCTTCTTCCTTGTTAATGACACGCGCATTAATGCCTTCGCCGGGCCCGGTGGATATATAGGTGCCAACGTCGGCCTGGTTACAGCGGCTGAAACCGAGAGCGAACTGGCCGGGGTGCTGGCACACGAAATTGCGCATGTCACCCAACGCCACCTCGCACGCGCGTTCGATACTGCGAGCAAGCTCAGCGTAGCCAACACGGCCGCGCTACTGGCTGCGATCCTGATCGGCACGCAGGACGGCGCCGCCGGGGCGGCCGCCCTGCATGCCGCCTCGGCGCTGAGCCTGCAACAACAGATTAATTTCACCCGCGCAAATGAGAAGGAAGCGGACCGCGTGGGTATCCGCGCGCTGGCCGATGCCGGCTTTGACCCGCAAGGGATGGCTGGATTCTTCGAGAAACTGCAAAAGAACGCCAGGCTCTACGGTACCCAGCCGCCGGAGTTTCTCAGCACCCACCCGGTCACCACGGATCGCATCGCCGAGGCACTGTCACGCGCCGCGAAATATCCCGACGCAAAACCGGCCGATGAACTTCAGTTCCAGCTGATACGCACCAAGCTGCGCGTGGCCGGTTATGAAAACCCGCGCCAGGTGCTGGTCGACTTCCAGCGCTTTCACGGCAAGAGCGGCGGGAAAACAGCAGTTGAGCGCTATGAGTTTGCCCTGCTCCGTGACGCCACCAAGGATTACACCGGGGCGCAGCAGGTCATGCAACAGTTGCACCGCGGCGACCCGGACCGACTTGCCTACCGGCTGGCGCTTGGCCGGATTTACCGCAATGCGGGCGACCTGGCATCGGCAGCAGACATATACCAATCGAGTCTTGAGTTGTATCCGGGCGAAACCACTGTGGTTCTGCCCTATGCGAGCACACTGATGGCCGCCGGACGTAATAAAGAGGCCCACACGCTGCTGGCCCGCAGCAGCAATGCCGATCGGGAAAATCCAAAAGTTTACAAATTGCTGGCGCAGGCGGCCGGAAAGAACGGTCTAACACTGCAAACCCACACTGCCATGGCGGAATATTATTATTTGAACGGTTTCACCCGACAGGCGGTCGAACAAATGAAGCTGGCTGAAAAGACAGCAAATCTTACTGACTATGAAGCCGCACGCATTGCGGCACGCCTGGCGACGCTGAAACTGGAAATGGAGAATGACGAGGCGCGGAAATAAGACTGTATTTAAGTATTCGATATAATACTTATACATTAAATAACAGCAACTTGACAGTCCTTTCCAAGCAGTTATAGTGCGTGTAGCGCTATAAAAAGCACTCATAACAAAGTTGTACTTCAAGTTAACCAAACGGAGTGGAATCAATGAAGCCAAGCTTTACAGTCAAGCTACTGTCTACTGTCGTCCTGTCTCTTTGGCTGGTCAACGGTTGCGCTGAAAAAGCAACCAAGTCAGCATCAGCCAGCAAGGCCAGCCCCGCAGCAGTGACCGCAATTTCCAGTGCAAATGCAGCCATCAAGCAAGCCAAGGCAAACAACTGGATCTGGCGTGACACAGAAAAATTCGCGCAAAAGGCCCAGGAAGCCGCTGATAAAGGCGACAACACCGCCGCTATCAAACTGGCCAGCAAGGCCAAGGAGCAGGCAGAAGACGCCGTTAAACAGTACGAATACGAAAAAGCGAATCCGCGCGGCCTGTAACCGACCGGTATTAAATTTAATAAACCAGTCATCATGAACCCAGGAGACAAAACAATGCGGCATACCGCCAGAACAATTTTCTCGACAGCCTGCTCTATCGCCGTCGTGACCGCAGCCTTGGCTTTAACACCGGTTTCCTCTGCATCCGCAGAGACCGCACACGAAAAGGGCAAAGCGCTTGCCTTTGACCGCAAGCTGGGCAATTGCCTGGCATGCCATGCAATGGATGACGGCGACCTTGCCGGCAACATCGGGCCACCACTGGTCAGCATGAAGTTGCGCTTCCCGGACAGGGCCAAACTGCGTGAGCAGATTGCCGACCCGACCATTCGGAACGCCAACTCCATCATGCCTCCGTTCGGCAGGCACAATATGCTTTCCGAAGAGCAGATTGACTTGATCACGGACTACGTACACAGCCTGTAAGGGCAGAAATTCGAAGCATCACTTTTTATTCAGGAGAAACAACGTGACTAGTATTAAACGCAGATTATTTATGAAGGGATCTCTGGCGACCGGCGCACTTGGCGTAGCCATCAGCACCGGCCTGATTCCACGGACCGCGCTCGCCGCTTGGTCAAAAGATGCCTTTGAAGCCAAGGACATTAATGGTGCCCTGGGCGGCCTGTTTGGCAGCACCGACCTGGCAGCCAGCGACAAGATCAAGATCAAGGCACCTGACATTGCTGAAAACGGCGCCGTGGTACCCGTGTCGGTCACAACCGACATCGCCGGTGCACAATCCATTTCAATCATCACTGAGAAGAACCAGACTCCGCTGACCGCATCTTTTGATCTCGGTCCCGGCGCGGAAGGTTACGTTTCCACCCGCATCAAGATGGGCAAGACCTCCAGCGTGATTGCTGTCGTCAAGGCTGACGGCAAGCTCTACAGCGTCGGTAAGGAAGTCAAGGTCACGATCGGTGGTTGCGGCGGTTAATCCGGACTGATCCGGTCAACGTAAAATATTCAGTGAAAGAGAGGAATTATCATGTCTAGCATTAAAATGCGCGCAAGTAACAAGGATGGCGTGACCACGATCAAGGCTCTGATCAGTCATGCAATGGAAACCGGCACCCGCAAGGACAAAAAGACCGGCAACAAAATACCGGCTCACTTCATTCAGGAAGTCGTCTGCGAACACAAGGGCAACAAGGTCCTGACGGCCAACTGGGGAGCAGCCATTTCCAAGAACCCCTACCTGTCATTCCGCTTCAGCGGCGCGGCATCCGGTGACACAGTGAAGCTCAGCTGGGTCGATAACAAGGGCGGTAAAGACTCCGCTGAAGCCACCGTCAAGTAGACGCACGGCATACAAGACTCAATTAAAACTAGGGGAAACATTCAATGAAAAAACTCCTGACTGCAACCTTGGTACTTGGACTGTGCGGGGCGTTCTCGTTACCAGCCAATGCCACGCCGGAAGAGGACCTGAAAAAATTCAGGACCTACCATGAAAAGCGGTTCCCAAAAACGCCTTTCAATGATTACATTAACGGTGTGTATTCAGTCGATTCCGCTTCGCGCTAACAGTGGGAAGAAATCGAGGAATTCCCACCCTACGAGCTGAACATCGAAAAGGGCAAGGCCCTGTTCAACAAGCCTTTCGCAAACGGCAAAACCTACGCGTGCTGCTTCGAGAACAACGGTGAAGGGATTGCACATCGCTATCCGTTCTTCGATGCCAAGTCCGGCAAGGTCATCACAGTGGAAGGGGCGATCAATTCCTGCCGCGAAGCCAATGG
>JABDRA010000674.1 GCA_013041995.1 Anderseniella sp.
CCTGTCGCCATGCAACTGGTTGAGGCGTTGCGCCGGCTTGAGTATCGCGGCTACGATTCCGCCGGTATCGCGGTATTGAAAGATGGCGCAATCGACCGGGTCCGGGCGCCGGGCAAGCTTGACAATCTGTATGCCAAGGTGACCGGCAACGGATGGGATGCCACCACTGGCATCGGCCACACCAGATGGGCCACCCATGGTGCGCCGAATGAAACCAATGCGCACCCGCACCAGGCCGGCAATGTGGTTGTCGTTCACAACGGCATCATTGAAAACTATCGGGCGCTGAAGGACGAACTCGCAGCAGACGGCATAGTCTGTGACACCGAAACAGATACCGAAGTGGTGGCACAACTGGTCAATCAGAAACTGGATGCCGGCCTGCCGCCAAAAGACGCGGTGTCGCGGACGTTGAAACAGCTTGAAGGAGCTTTTTCGCTGGGCATTCTGGTGCGCGGTGAACACGACCTGATGATCGGGGCCAGGCAAGGTGCGCCGCTTGCGGTGGGCCATGGGGATGGTCAGATGTTCCTGGGGTCGGACGCGGTGGCGCTGGCGCCGTTCACCAACCGTGTGAGTTACCTGAACGACGGCGACTGGGTTGTCCTGACCCGCGCCGGAGCGGAAATTTTCGATGAAAATGATCAGCCGGTAGTCCGAGATATCAATTTCAGCCAGGCCTCGACCATGCTGGTCGACAAGGGCAATCACCGGCATTTCATGGCCAAGGAAATCGAGGAACAACCGGAGGTTATCGGTCATACACTGGCTGAGTACGTCAATTTTGCTGACAGCACGATCATGCTGCCTGATGACCTGCCATTTGATTTTGCAGAAGTCTCATCCGTGACGATCACCGCTTGCGGGACGGCGTTTTATGCGGCTCTCACGGCAAAGTACTGGTTCGAAAAGATCGCCCGTCTGCCGGTCGAAGTGGACATCGCCTCAGAGTACCGCTATCGCGAAGCGCCGTTGGACAAGAACGGTGTCACTATCGTTATTTCGCAATCCGGTGAAACCGCCGACACGCTAGCCGCCATGCGCTACAGCCTGTCTCAGGGTCACAAGGTCGTTGCCATAGTGAATGTGCCGGAATCGACCATTGCGCGCGAAAGTTCCGCTGTGTTGCGAACATTTGCCGGGCCGGAAATCGGAGTGGCCTCGACCAAGGCATTTACCTGTCAGTTGAGCGTGCTGGCGTGCCTGGCGGTTGCGGCCGCAAAGGCCCGCGCTACCATTGACGATGCGGAAGAACAACGCCTGGTCAAGACCTTGATCGGCCTGCCGCGTATCATGTCCGGCATGATGGCAATGGAAGGCCACATTGAAGACGTGGCCCGCAAGATCGCGGTGGCTCGCGATGTACTCTACCTGGGCCGAGGGGTGAACTATCCAATCGCCATGGAAGGTGCGCTCAAGCTGAAGGAAATCTCCTACATTCACGCAGAAGGCTACGCGGCTGGTGAGTTGAAACACGGCCCCATCGCACTGATTGACGAGCATGTGCCGGTGGTGGTGATTGCGCCGCGTGACGAGTTGTTCGAAAAAACCATCTCCAATATGCAGGAAGTCGCTGCACGCGGCGGCCAGGTGATACTGGTGACTGATGAAACCGGTGCATCTGCGCATGCAGCGGACGCTTTCGAGACCATTGCGGTGCCGGAAGCCGACCCGTTCATTTCACCGATGATCTATGCGGTGCCCATGCAATTGCTGGCGTATCACGCCGCGGTTTTCATCGGTACAGACGTTGATCAGCCGCGAAATCTTGCCAAGTCCGTGACCGTCGAATAGGCCTGCAGAAGGCGTTTTGAGATAATTCGAAAATTTTCTGTTTTCGCTTAGGTATTGTTTAACCATGTCGCGGCACTATCGCCGGCATGAAAGTACAGTTAGTTGTTCGTGCGTCTGTTTTATCTGCGTTCCTGGTTGCTGGAGTAGCCACCAATGCCGTCGCAGCCGCCTCAAAAACCACCGGGGTAAGCTCCGCCGCGCCGGCTGCCATCATGCAGTCAGCCTACACACACCTTGTATCCGGCAAGCCGAAAATGGCGATTGCCGAGTACTCAACTGCTATTTCTCTTGCAGACATCTCGCTGGCCAACAGGGCCCGTGCATTGCTTAACCGCGCGCTTGCGCATCAGAAACTTGCAGCACATGATGCGGCAATTTCCGATTACAGCCAGGCGATAGAGCTGGATGCATTGAATGCCAAGACACGTGCCGTAGCCTTGTATAATCGCGGTCTCGCATACTCGAAATCAGGCCGTCAGTCAGCAGCTATAGAAGATTACACAAATGCTCTGTATCTCGACCCATATCTGTCGGAAGCCTTCTATTCGCGCGGCGTGGCACTGCGTGAAGCACGCCAATATGAATATGCGCTGATCGATTTTGCCCGTGCCACAAAGCTGAACTACCCGCACAAGCACCTGGCACTCTACGGCAAGGCACTGACGCTGGCGAAGCTTGGCCACCGTGACGAGGCAACTGCAGT
>JABDRA010000675.1 GCA_013041995.1 Anderseniella sp.
CCTGTCGCAAGCCCGCAATAATAATTTAACCCAAATAGACAAGGTCGGCTACCTGATGCGCACCACCGCAGTTTATGGCAACGGCAAATTCGGCCTGGCCGACAGGGACCTGTATGCCGCGCGTGCAGAGGCCGGCGGGCCGTTCAGGGTTGAACTGCTGGCGGTATGGCTTATCCGGGCATTTACGGTGGACATCGTTGAACACATGGCGCGGATCAGGGGAGGCACGGATGCGGTGTCTCTGGACCATGAAATTCGCAGGCGGCTGGGGGTAGGAAATTCGACCGGGCTGGGTATGGCGCCGTTTCTGATCACCCATCCTGCCTTGCTGAATGCCTGGATGACGGCGCGGGAAACGGCCCTGGCGCGGGTTCGTGCATTGCCAGCTGCCACTGCTGATAGGATCAGGCATTTTCGGGAGCACCTGGACCGAGCCCATGCCGGACTTGAGCGCTGGCACACACCCGACGAACGCCAGTCCATGCGGGTGTGCAAGCTTGCCGGTGATTTCGAAAAGCTGAAAGCCGATCTTGAGACCGACACACTGACCGGCGCAGACCCGTGGAATGAACTATACCTGTGGGCTGCTGCCAACCTGACGCTGGAGGGGCAGGAGGCAGTGTGTTCCTTGATGATTGAACCCCATGGTGACCTGGTCGATGACCTGGACGGTGAAATGGCAGCGGATGAAAGACAGGCGTTTTCCATAGACGGGAGAATGCGGGTTGACGAGCTTGCCGGTCTGGCCGCCAGGCATTTTGACTGGGCGCTGGCAACGGACTTTGGCTCAGCAGATCAGACCGCGCGGTTCTGGTATGTATCAGAAGAAAAACTGGAACCGCGATTGGGTGAACGACACGAAGAAGACGGGGCCGAACTCGAACAGCGCCTTGGCATAGGCCGCGAGGTTGCCAGTATGGTGGCCGCACTCGAGACGGAACCTGAAACCACACTGCTGGCTGAATTCCTGTTGCGTCATCCCGAACATCGCCATGCTGCGCGCCGGGTGCAGGTTGCCGGCAAACTGCCCTATGCAGAGATACACGACAATGTTCTGTCGGCGACCATGATGCCGATTGACATGCTGCGCTGCAAGCTGGCGTTTTTCGGCGCTTCGCGGTTTGATCCGAAATCTGACCGCTGGGTGCGGATTACCATGTTTGCGGATGCGCCATTTCCGGATGAGATAGGAAGCATGGACGCGGATGACTGGGCTTGGCCACTGTTCCAGGAAGTCCAACCTGCATGATCGTTTCCCTCAACGAAGCAGAGGTCATGGCGACGAAAGCGGCATGGGGGGCCGGGCGTCCCTGGGGCCTGGCGCAGGATGCGGGACGTGCTATGTCGACGCTCGAAGCCATGCGCCTGCCCGGTGCTGCCTCTTTGCTCGATGTTCTGGTCGCCACCGATGGTGTGCCCTGTGAGAAGTTGAGGCCTGTTTCCACGCAATCCGAATGGTGGCAGGCGGATCGTGCGATGTGCCCGGTGCTGGTCGGGACGTTCATCTCTGATCTGGGTGCACAATCGGAAGAGCTGAAGCTACGCCAGGTTCATGCGCCACTATTGTTGGTGCCGTTTTGCCTGATGGCATTCGACAATGTCGTTTTCAACTGGAGCAAGTGCACTATCCGCTCGTCGGATGAAGGATTTTTTGTGCGCGGTGCCCTGAATGCCAAGGTGGCTGAACAGGTGTCGATCGATAAAAGTGAACCTGCAGAAGAAGTCACTCACCGCTGGCAACCGGGAGCCGTGGACATTGCCGACGAAATATGGGAAGCCCTGTCGGCCTTTGCACATCGCACCTATGTACCCGCCAGTGAGGCCTCGCGGCTCAAGGGTGCAGGCGCTGGCCTGACCGACAACGACTAGCGCAATCTGATCTTCATCCACTTTTCCGGCTTCCATGATGGCTCAACCGCCGCTTTTGACATTGCAGGATATCACGCTGACCTTTGGCGGCAGGCCATTGCTGGCAGGCGCAGAGCTGAGTGCGTCTGCAGGCGAGCGCATCTGCCTGGTCGGGCGCAATGGATCAGGCAAGTCCACGCTGCTGAAGATAGCCGCCGGCGATGTTGAGGCAGACAGCGGTACGCGGTTTCTTCAACCCGGTGCGACCATCAGATATCTTTTACAAGAACCTGATTTTACAGGATTTTCAACTGTTCGAGCCTATGTTGAATCAGGTTTGACGGAAGGCGATGACGAGTATCGCGCCAACTATCTGATGGAGCAGTTGTCGCTGACCGGCGACGAGGAAACGGCACATCTTTCAGGCGGCGAGGCACGCCGGGCAGCACTGGCCAGGGTGCTCGCACCGGAACCCGATATCCTGCTGCTGGACGAGCCGACCAACCATCTTGACCTGCCGGCCATTGAGTGGCTTGAGGCAGAGTTGAAGTCACTGCGCTCGGCGATGGTGCTGATCAGCCATGACCGGCGTTTTCTGGAAAACCTGTCGCAGGCAACCGTGTGGCTCGACCGTGGCACGGCGCGGCGCATGAACCGTGGTTTTGCCCACTTCGAGACCTGGCGCGACGAGGTTTTGGAGGAAGAGCAACGCGAGCAGCACAAACTGGACCGCAAGATTGTTCGCGAGGAGCACTGGCTGCGTTATGGCGTTACCGCTCGGCGCAAGCGCAATGTGCGCCGGTTGGGTGACCTGGAAGCGTTGCGTGAAAAGCGCCGCACGGCATTGCGCGCGCAAGGCAACGTCAACCTGTCTTCCGGGGATGCCGACGCGTCCGGCAAGCTGGTGATCGAAGCCAGGAACCTGAGCAAGTCATTTGGCGACCGCGCCATAGTGAGTGATTTGAACCTGCGGGTGCTGCGCGGTGACCGCATTGCCATCACCGGGCCGAACGGTGCCGGCAAGACAACCCTGATACGCCTGATTACCGGACAGCTTGCGCCGGACGCAGGATCAGTTCGGCTCGGCACCAACCTTGAAATTGTGTCACTGGAACAGGACCGCACGTCGCTGACACCGGGAACCACGTTGCGTGATGCGCTCACCGGTGGCGGGTCGGACCAGGTGATCGTCAACGGCGAGGCGCGCCACGTCATGTCTTGGATGCAGGATTTCCTGTTTCGCCCTGAACAGGCGCGCACGCCGGTCGATGTTCTGTCCGGCGGAGAACGCGGCCGTATCATGCTGGCACGCGCTTTGTCGAAGCCGTCCAATTTCATGGTGCTGGAC
>JABDRA010000677.1 GCA_013041995.1 Anderseniella sp.
CCTGTCATCCCCATGAAAATGGGGATCCATTGCCGATGAGGACGGTGTATGTCGCCAAGTATGGACTCCAGCCTTTATGGTTTTCCCGGACAGCAGAGACCTGCGCAGGCATGACGAATATAGCACATCTGACCCCGATCAGGGCGTACTGAGTTCGTCACCCAGCTGGGCAAGAAACCTGTCGCACTCCACAAGCTGGCTCGCGGCGATGAATTCGTCCGGCTTGTGGGCCTGGTCAATTGACCCCGGCCCGCAGATGACGGTCGACATGCCTGCTGCCTGGAAGTGGCCGGCTTCGGTTCCGTAGGACACGACACCGGTGCGGTTTGAACCGGTCAGCCGCATGGCGAGCGACTTCGCCTCGCCGTCCGGTTCCGGCTCCAGTCCGGGCACATTGACGTAATTGTCAGTCTCGATCCCAGCATCCGGATACGTCGCGCGAATGATCTCGTTGCGGGCTTTCACAAATCGCGCCACCCGGTCGCGAATTTCGCCGGTGTCCTGATCCGGCAGCAAGCGTGCCTCCCAGGAGATTGTCGCCAGGTTGGGCACGATGTTGACCGTGGTGCCGGAATGGACGGCGCCCACGTGCACGGTCGTAAAGGCCGGGTCGAACGGGCAGTCCTTGTTTTCCTTGTCGCGCATTTCCTGCGCAATGGTATTGATCTCGGTGATCAGCAGATTGGCTTCATTCAGCGCGCTCCATCCCAGCGCCGGTTTGCTGGAGTGGGCTTCAACGCCGGTGATCGTGGTCACAAACGCCTGACACGCCTTCTGGCCTGTCATCACATCCATCATGGTCGGTTCACCGACAACACAGACCGAAGGCGTCGGCATGTCATGGCCAAACCGCCTGACGGCAGGGATGACACCTTCACAGCTCACCTCTTCATCGCATGAAAACACCAGATGAACCGGGCGGGCAAGATTGCGCGCCTTCAGGTGCGGGGCAGCCGCCAGACAGCACGCGAGAAAGCCTTTCATGTCGCATGTGCCACGGCCAAACAGATCGCCGTCGACATCGGTCATGGTGAACGGATCCGTCACCCAGGTCTGGCCGGTCACCGGGACCGTGTCAGTGTGGCCCGACAGAACCACGCCGCCATCAACCGCAGGGCCGATGCTGGCTACAAGATTGGTCTTGCCGGGCGCGTAATCTGCCCGGATCGTTTCGATGCCCTGGTCGCGCAGAAACGCCTCGGCAAATTCAATCAGCAGAAAATTGGAGTTGCACGACGTGGTGTCAAAACTGATCAGGTGTCCCAGCATTTCTGCTGATGACATGGGTTGCTGGCTGCTCAAGGTCGGCGGTCTCCAAAATTCTCAAGGCACGTCAGTTGATCGTAAGTTGAGCATCTGGAGAGTCCAGCGAAAACGCCGGGACTTCAACCTGCAGCATTTCGCCGTTGGCCCCTTCCATCGTGTAAAAGCCTGCCATGAAACCACTTGGTGTGGCGAGCGGGCAACCGGAGGTGTACTCAAATCGCTCGCCGGGCCCGAGCGTCGGTTGCTTGCCGATAACGCCTTCCCCGTCGACATCCTGGCGCTGGCCGTTGGCATCAATGATTTCCCAATGACGTGTGCGCAGGGTAACGGTTTTGTCGCCCTTGTTTTCAATGGATACCGTATAAGCCCAGACATAGTAGTTTTCATCAGGGTCCGAGCGGTCGTCCAGGTATTGCGGCAGGACCGATACTTCTATGTCGTGGGTAACCGCCTGATACATGTCCATGATTCGCTTTGCCGTTGGTTGGTATGAGCGCCTTTGGCGGTTCCCGTGAAAGTTCGGGTCAAACGTCCTGGTGCGCCTGCTTATCCACGAAAATCAACCTGCATGCGACTGTCAAGTGGTCTCTACAGCCGACACCGAATGGCTGATATGCTAACTCTCTTTGCTGAAACGCATCAGAAAGCATTACAGATGACCACTCAAGCTGCAAATGGCATTGCGCCGGCCCATATTATCCGCCAGATGGTCGAGACCGGCCACATTATCGCTGAAACTGTGCTGGATGTGGATCAGGTGCAGCCGGCCAGCCTGGATTTGCGGCTGGGAGAGGTGGCCTGGCGGGTTCGTGCGTCGTTCATGCCCGGCCCGCGCCACACGGTTGCTGACCGGCTTGATCAGCTTTCCCTGCACAAGGTCGATCTGACGGACGGTGCGGTGCTGGAGGTTGGTTGTGTGTACATCGTACCGCTTTTGGAGTCGCTGGCGCTCGACGACACCATGTCAGCAGCGGCCAATCCCAAAAGCTCAACCGGCAGGCTGGATATTTTCACCCGTGTCATCGTCGACAACGCGGCCGAATTTGACACGGTGCCTGCCGGATACAAGGGCCCGCTCTATGCGGAAATATCGCCGCGGACCTTCCCGATCCTGGCTCGAACCGGTTCACGCCTGTCGCAAATCCGCTTTCGCTCCGGCAACGTGTCGCCCAGTGACGATCTGATCCATCAATTGCACAATGAAAAGCCGTTGGTCACGTCAGGAGACGTCTCCATAGACAACGGCATCGCGTTAAGCGTCGACCTGTCGAGTTTCGATGACAATCAACCGGTCGGATTTCGCGCCAAGCGCCACTCCGGACTGGTGGACGTGGACCGCAAGGCCGGGCTGGAGGTTCTCGATTACTGGGATCCGATCTGGCAGCGCGGTTCCCTGATCCTCGATCCGGACCAGTTCTACATTCTGGCCTCAAAGGAAGCGGTACGCGTGCCGCCGACCCATGCCGCTGAAATGGTACCGTTCAACCCGCTAGTTGGAGAGTTCCGCGTGCATTATGCCGGTTTTTTTGACCCGGGTTTCGGTGATGTGTCGGGCGACGGCGAAGGCTCGCGCGCCGTCCTGGAAGTGCGCAGCCATGACGTGCCGTTCATCCTTGAAGACGGCCAGATCATCGGCCGCCTGGTCTATGAACCCCTGAGCGAGGAGCCTGAAACCGTGTACGGCCAGGGCATCGGGTCGAACTACCAGAAGCAGGGCCTGAAGTTGTCCAAGCATTTCAAGGCATTTGAGGGTTGAGAGGTTTGGTTTATTTCGCTCACGCAAGCAGCCTGACGGCTGCGCTCCGCGGGGGCGGGCCTGACCGGCCCGAGGCCCGTCGGGCCTAGTTGTCTCTTGGTGGTCGAACAGCTTATCCGCCTTCGGCGGGCCGTTCTCCGACCCTGAATGACCCTAGTGGTGAACTCCAATCCGAGGCGCGAAGCGCGCCCCCGCGGAGCGCAGCCGTCAGGCTGCTTGCGTGAGCGAGATAAACATCAATTCTCGTCCATCTTCAACGCCGCTATAAACGCGTTTTGCGGGATTTCGACGCGGCCGAACTGGCGCATCTTCTTCTTGCCTTCCTTCTGCTTGTCCAGCAGCTTGCGCTTGCGCGAGACATCGCCGCCATAACATTTCGCCGTCACGTCCTTGCGCATGGCCGAAATGGTTTCACGCGCAATCACCCGCCCGCCAATGGCCGCCTGGATGGGGATCTTGAACATGTGGCGCGGGATCAGGTCTTTCAGTTTTTCGACCATTGCCCGGCCGCGTTGTTCAGCCCGTCCGGCATGCACGATCATGGCCAGCGCATCCACTGGCTCTTCATTGACCAGCACGTGCATGCGTACCAGGTTGCCCGGCTCGTATCCGGTCATCTGGTAGTCGAAACTGGCATAACCGCGCGTCACCGACTTCAGCCGGTCATAGAAATCAAACACCACTTCATTGAGCGGCAGGTCATAGATCAGCATGGCGCGCGAGCCTGCATAGGTCAGCTCCTTCTGCCGTCCGCGGCGGTCTTCGCACAATTTTAGAACCGCACCCAGATATTCATCCGGTACCAGGATGGTCGCCTGAATCCACGGTTCATCAATGGTGTCGATATAGTTGGGTTCAGGCATGTCGGCCGGATTATGGAGTTCCAGCACGTCGCCCTTGATCTGGTGGATGTGGTAGATTACCGACGGTGCCGTTGTGATCAGGTCTATATTGAATTCCCGTTCCAGCCGGTCGCGCACGATCTCCAGGTGCAGAAGGCCCAGGAACCCGCAGCGGAAGCCGAAGCCGAGTGCGGCTGAGGTTTCCATTTCATACGAGAAACTCGCATCGTTCAGTCGCAGCCTGCCCATGGCCTCGCGCAGGTCTTCAAATTCAGCCGTATCAACGGGGAAGAAACCGGCAAATACCACGGGCTGTGCCGGTTTGAAGCCGGGCAGGGCGTCGGCGCACGGGCGTTTTTCTTCCGTTACCGTGTCACCGACACGCGTGTCCGCCACTTCCTTGATGGCCGCGGTAAAAAAGCCGATTTCGCCGGGGCCGAGGTCGGCCACCATTTCCTGTTTCGGGCGGAATACACCGACCCGGTCGACAAGGTAATTTGCGTCGGTGGACATCAGCTTGATGCGCGTGCCCTTTTTGAGCCGGCCGTCCAGTATGCGCACCAGCACGATGACACCGAGATAGGCATCGTACCAGCTGTCGACCAGCAAGGCCTTCAGCGGTTGCTCCGCGTCGCCTTTCGGCGCCGGCAACTTGTGGACGATTGCTTCCAGGACTTCCTTGATGCCGATGCCGGTCTTGGCGGAAATTTCCAATGCACCCGATGCATCAAGCCCGATCACATCTTCAATCTGCTGGCGTACCCGGTCGGGTTCGGCCGCAGGCAGGTCAACCTTGTTGAGGACGGGCACAATCTCGTGGTCGTTCTCGATCGCCTGGTACACATTGGCCAGCGTTTGCGCTTCCACGCCCTGGGCGGCATCGACCACCAGCAGGGACCCTTCCACCGCGGCCAGCGACCGGTTGACCTCATAGGCAAAATCAACATGGCCCGGTGTGTCGATCAGGTTCAGTTCGTACGTCTCGCCATTGTCTGCCGTGTACTCGAGGCGCACCGTCTGCGCCTTCACGGTAATGCCGCGCTCGCGCTCGATGTCCATGGAGTCGAGCACCTGCTCCGTCATCTCGCGCGCCGTCAGTCCGCCACACGTCTGGATCAGCCGGTCAGCCAGTGTCGACTTGCCGTGGTCGATATGCGCAACGATGGAAAAATTGCGGATGTGCGATGTATCTGTCATGCGCTGGTGTTTGGCAGCGGATGAGGTTTCCGTCAAGCGGACAAATTGCTCTACTGAAGTTCTGACCATTGCCGGTATACTGGTTTTACAGGCAGGCAACAGCAGATCAACACGGGCGAAAGGGTTTCATGGTTCATGGTTGAGGTCGCAGAACCGCAACCGGGTGGACGCGCCGGACTTTTGGCCATCCTGTCGCTGGGAAATTTTGCCATAGGCATGGGAGCGTTTGTCGTCATCGGCATTCTCACTCCGCTGGCGTCAAACCTGGCTATGAGCAACGCCGAGGCCGGGCTTGTCCTGACGGTCTACGCCATCGCCTATGCGGTCTGCTCGCCATTGCTGGTCAGCCTGACCGGCGCGCTTCCCCGCCGCGTGGTCCTGGTTGCCGGGCTGTCATTGTTTCTGCTGGCGGCGGTGTTAAGCGCTGTGGCGATATCGCCTGCGACCCTGTTTGCCGCGCGCATTGTTGCAGCGGCAGGAGCCGGTATCTACACCCCTGTGGCGGCGGCTGTGGCTGTGTCATGCAGTGCGCCGGCGCAACGCGGGAGGGCACTGTCCACGGTGTTCTTCGGGCTCACTCTGGCGCAGGTTCTGGGCGTGCCGATAGGAAGCTGGGCCGGCTATACCTACGGCTGGCAGGCGGCGTTCTGGATTGTCGCTGTTATCACCGGTGTCAGCCTGGCTGGCGTCATAGCGCTGGTTCCCCGTCGGGTGCCGTTTCAACCGACGTCCCTGACCAGTCTGGGCAAGGTGCTGTCCGCGCCCCGCATTATGCTGGCTGTTACCTTCACGATCTCCTTTCTCGGGGCCAATTACATCCTCTACACCTATATCGCGCCGTTGCTGGAAGCGAGAATGGGCTTTGGCCGCAACGGTGTTACGTTCATGCTGACACTGTTTGGCCTGGGCGCTGTCGTCGGTAATATCCTGGGCGGATTCCTGACGGATCGTGTCGGCGGCTTCAGGACACTGATCGTGCTGTGCGTGGCGCAGATCATGGTCCTGCCGATGTTTTCACTGCTGCCGTTTCCCGAAGCCCTGGTGGCCGCGGCCATGTTCGGATGGAGCGTAGTCGGCTGGTCGTTCATGGTGCCGCAGCAGGCCCGTCTGATCGAGCTTGCGCCGGACCAGCAAAACATCGTGCTGTCGCTCAATTCAGCCTGCATCTATCTGGGGGCATCCCTTGGATCAGCCCTTGGCGCGCTGGTGATTTCGACCTGGAGTATTGCAGCAGCCGGGGTGGCCGCCGCCATCGCCATGAGCGCTGCATTTGTACATCTGTTGCTGTCGGCGTCGCTGCAGCAGGAGTAGGGCCAGTTGTTTTAGGCTCCAAGCCTGGTTACGGGCCCCGAATGTCTGCATCCATAGTTCCACCTTTAGGAGTTATGTTAAGCAATCCGTAGTCTGATTTTTTGTAACATGTTGGCTATTCAAAACTGTGTTTGATGGGGAGCTGCCATGCCAAGAGTCCGATCCAGACTGTCGTCCAAGCTGACAATGACAACCGCACTGGCATTGCTGGGGGCAGGTTTGTTTTCTGCTAGCACCCATGGCCAGTCTGCCGATGGTGAAATCATCGTTCCGGATACGATCCAGCTACCAGCCAGGTTCGTCAAAAGGCTGACCAATCAGTCTGATCATGACAAGCGTCTGCTGATGGCACTGCAGCAATTCGAGCGCATCGATCTTGATGGTAACGGCGTTTCACAGGAGGATCTCGATCATAAAGATCTCATGCAGGCTGCCCAAGTTCGCAGCAGCACCGTGCAGCGCTATGTTGCTTACGACTTGAACGCAGACGGCATTGTAACCCGTGAAGAAATGCAGAACGTAATCACCTGGAAAGATCGCAGGAAACTGTCGCGCAGTGGCAGCAGCACAAGCGCACGATTGCGGTTGAAACAGCATATGAAGAGGCAGTTTGAGCCGTTCGAGAAGGCAGATCTGGACGGTAACGATGAGTTGACTGCATCCGAGTTGCTGGGTTTGGCCAGAAGCCTGGCTGACGTGCAACATGAGAGACGAAGCATGAAGCGGCGTCACACTCTGGAAGGTGCGATCATGTCGCTCGATTTCAATTCAGATGGGGTGGTAAGCGAGCGTGAGTTCATTGCAGCTATCTCAAGCCTGACACCGGACTCGACCATGGCGCAAAAGCCGAAAAAGGCCATCAGGATAGTGGAACCTGGATGCGTGACGCCACAGGTGCAGTCTGATGAAAAGCTGGTGTTCGTCAGTAGCCACAATGGGAG
>JABDRA010000678.1 GCA_013041995.1 Anderseniella sp.
GCATTAATGATCAAACAGCTCAAACGCTCTTTGGCGATCTCGTTGCTAGGACTTGCTGTTTTACCGGCGGGTTCCGCATTTGCACAATCGGATCAATGGAATTCGCTTTATGATCGCATTATACGGCTGGAGGCCGAAGTCCGCGCAGGCGGTGGCGCCGGTGCCGGTGGTGGTGGCGGCAATGTGCAGATACAGGCACAACTGCAGCAGTTGTCGGCGCAGATGAATGCGATGGCGCAACAGATTTATGACATGCAGCGCGAACTGAACCGGCTGCGTGAACTGGAACGCCAGGGACTTTTGTTCAAGAAGAAGCGGCAGGTGGCCACCGCGATCGCACCCCAGCAGCAATCCGGACAATGGGATCAGGGGCAGGTGGCGCCATCGCCGGACTATGGCCGGTTGCAGCAATCGGTAGAGATTGAACGCGCTCCGTCAGCGGGCGGGCAAATTCCACGCGGGGGCCTGGCGCCCGGACCCCAGGTGCTCGGAACGCTAAACCTCGACCCCAATCAAAGAGTGCCAGCAGCGCCCGCACAACCGACTTATGTGCCGCCGGCGCAGCCGCTACAACCCCAGGCGCAGCCGCTGCAACCCCAGGCACAGCCGCTGCAACCCCAGGCACAGCCGTTGCAGCCGCAGGTGCAGCAACAATGGCAGCAAACCAACAATCAGCCCCGCCAGGTTCAGGGTGTGCAATCGCAGGCCTTGCCGCCGATCGGTGGTGGCCAGCCTGCCGGTGTCCAACAGCAACAACCTCAGGGGCAGCCGCGCTACCAGCTTCAGCAGGGCCTGCAAGCCTATCAACCGGAGCCGGTGCAGGAACCGGGCTTCGATGCGCAAGGCCGTCCTTCGCTGGCACCGGAACAAGTGGAAACCGCGCTGCTTGACGGCAGTGCCGGTGGCAGCAATCTTGGCGCAGGGTCAAGCGGCAGTGGTGATTTGGCCGAAACCAGCCCTGACGGTTTGTTCAAGCAGGCCCAGTCCAGTTACCGGTCACGGGATTTCTCCGGCGCTGTTTCCGGGTTTCGCTCATTTGTGACCAGGCACCGGCAACATGAACTGGCTGATGATGCCCAGTTCCTGCTCGGGGAAGCCTATTATGCGCAAGGCAGCTGGAAACAGGCTGCCCAGAGCTATCTTGCGGGTTATCAGAATTTCCCCGAGAGCGACAAGCGCGGGTCAAATCTGTTGAAACTCGGTATGTCGCTGAGCAAGCTGGGACAGAAAAAGAAGGCGTGTTCCACCTTTGCTGAGGTCAACAAGAAATTCGGCAAGCAGGCCTCGTTGCGCAACTCGTCGCTCAAAGAAATGCAGCATGCCGGGTGTAGCTGATTAATGGATCCGGACCCTGGGGTCATTGACGATCACGAAGCAGCAGACCTGTTTTCCCGGCATTTGACAGGCCATACAGCCCTGGTTCTGGCTGTGTCGGGCGGATCTGACTCAATGGCACTCATGCGGTTGGTTGCTCGCTGGAACGCCGGTCTGGACCCTCGCGCACGAATAGATATTCATGTTGTAACCGTGGATCACGCATTGCGGCCGGAAGCGGCGGCAGAAGCCGATTTTGTTGTGTGCGAAGCAGCATCGCTGGGATTGCCGGCACAGAAACTGCGATGGGACGGACCCCATCCGAAGACCGGCGTACCGGCCGCTTGCCGCGAAGCGCGCTACCGGCTGACGGCCGATGTCTGCCGGCAGCGCCAGGCGGTGCTGGTTACCGCGCACACGCTTGATGATCAGGCCGAGACCCTTGTCATGGCCCTGGCAAGAGGCGCCGGCGTCGATGGTCTTTCCGCCATGCAACCCAAAACCCGGCTAAACGGCCTGACTGTTATTCGGCCGTTTCTGGAGATTACCCGCGCACAGTTGCGCGCGACATTGTCACGCGCCGGCGCGAAGTGGATGGAAGATCCAACCAATCGTGACACGGCTTATGAACGGGTGCGGGTGCGTGAGGCGCTCAGGCTACTGGAGCAGGAAGGCGTGGGTCATGCCGATCTGGCCCGCTCGTCGCGCCGGCTTTCGCGCGCGCGTACAGCGCTGGCGCATGCGGCAAATACCCTTGAGCGCGAAGCGGTCGTTCACGAGGTGTCGGGCTTTTGCCGCATCATGCAGGAACCGTTTTTTCAGGCACCGGACGAAATTCAGCTGCGATGCCTGCTGGCAACGACCAGAACCTATGGCGGTGGCATGACGCAAAGCCTCGCCGGCGCGGAAGGCCTGCTGGACTGGATGCAGGCGGGGACGGGAAAGGCCAGGACCTTTGCCGGATGCCGGATTGTGCGCCGTTCCGCCGAATTTGTAATCGGGCGCGAGGGCGAGCGGATCAATGA
>JABDRA010000688.1 GCA_013041995.1 Anderseniella sp.
ACTGTAAGGAGCGGCGATGTCCGCCTGACCGAGACAGAGAGCTGAAGAACGGGTCGGCATGAGCATGCTGATTTGCTGCCGCCGCGCGCAAGGCCAGCAGACCCGACATGCTGTCGTCCGTGTTGTAAACCGCCCGCCCGCTTCTGCAGTCCGCCAGCGAAAACAGGTTCGAAGAAACCGGCACAACTATCATCGAGGAATAGAAGCCGTCCGGGTCACATCCCTTGCAGGCATAAATCGGCAATCCCAATAGCCGCACCTTGCCGTTCAACTGGTGCGTGAGCGGATAGCCACAGGTCTGTGAGAACAACAGGCTGGGCGAACACCAGTGCCTTTCAAGGTCTTCCGGCGTTGCGCACACGTCCGGCACATCGGCAACTCCCTGACGCTGCATGTGCCCGGCAAGACCAGTCCACCAGGCGCTTGTTGCCATGGCAAGTTCAGGCAGATCATACATAGGCAGCGAGGCAAAATTCATCGGGAGACCACGGTCTTTACAGTCAGGTAAACAGACAGGTTCAGCGTTCTATCAGCTAAAGACCAAACCCACAAAGCTCACCGTCCGTTTTCCCGGTACGTGGCACGCAGGCCTTCAAAATGACTTACAGTTAATGACTTGCAGTTAATGAAATACGCGTTAGAGTTGATGGGGAATACGTCGCCTGGAGGCAGGTAAGTGTCTCTTTTCGGCAGTACGGATGTGTCCGGCCTGCTGCTACGGTGGTGACTGCGATGCTGTGCGACAGCATCCGGGGAGCTGAAAGGTGCCGACAAACGGCGCCAAACAGGGTGGGAAGACAGACATATGCTGCAATTGGCCGGCAAGCGATTGGTACAGATGGCACTGATAATGCTGACTGTATCGCTTCTATTGTTCCTTGCATTTGAGGCGGACAAATACAGCCTCGCCGGCAAAGTGCTTGGCCAGTATTCAAGCCAGGACCAGCGTCTGCAGTGGCTGGAGCAGAACGGCTACAATGCACCGTTTGTGCAACGCTATGTCACCTGGGTTTTCAACGCCGCACGCGGCGACTTTGGAGAGTCCGTGCAATTCGCCACGCCGGTTTCCACACTGCTCAAGGATCACTTGCTGAACACAGCCGTACTGGGCGGACTGGTGTTCACAATTACAGTTTCGATCGCCCTGGTACTTGGCGTTCTGTCCGGTATTGCCGAAGGATCTCCCCGTGACCGCGGCATCACGGTTCTGGCGGTTATCACCACGTCGGTCCCGGAATTTGCATCCGCGACCATTCTGGTCGCAATCTTCGTTTTCTGGCTGGATATATTACCGGGAACATCACCGTTCAGTAACGGTTTGACGTGGCAAGACGCCAATCAGCTTGTGCTGCCGGTGATGGTGCTGGTGATCTACAATTTCGGGTATTACACCCGCATGACCCGGGCCTCCATGGCGGAGGTGATGACGTCGCAATATGTCCGGACCGCCATTCTCAAAGGCCTGCCCTACAAACGCGTGATCCTGCGACACGGTTTGCGCAATGCGCTGATTGCGCCGTTTACGGTGATGATCCTGCAGCTCAACTACCTGCTGTCGGGTGTCATCGTGACCGAGGTGTTCTTCTCCTACAAAGGCTTTGGCAAGCTGCTCTACGAAGCGGCCCTGTTCGGTGACATCTTCGTCATCGAGGCCTGCGCCATGGTGGCGGTGTTCATCGCGGTGTTTTCCCAGTTTGTGTCCGACATCGGATATACACTTCTCAATCCACGCATCCGGTTCAGCTGAGGAAACAGACCCATGACAGACACAACAGCTGAACAAACAGACACACCTGATACAGCAACAGGCTTTGCACGTTTCCTGGCAGCCCTGGGCCTGCTGCGCGAAAGCTGGGTCGGCATGATCGGGCTGTTCCTCGTATCGTTCTGGGTTCTGATTGCGGTTTTTGTTGATCTGCTGCCACTGCAGGACCCGCTTGCCCAGACACGCGGGGTCATCAATTTTCCCATGCTGACCGAAGACAAGAACGGTGTGATGCACTGGATGGGAACCGATGATCGTGGCCGCGATCTGCTGGCGCGCCTGCTGCATGGCTCGCGCGTCGTGTTGTTCTGGTCGACGCTGGCAACAATCGTGGCTTATTCGGTCGGCATGATCATGGGCGTGACGGCCGGGTATCGCGGTGGCTGGTGGGATGAAATCATTTCGTTTATCGGCAATGTCCTTTTGTCTTTCCCGCAGATCGTTCTGCTGCTGGTCATACTGACCGCGTTCGGCCCGAATTCCAACATCGGTGTGTGGATGAACACGACACTGGGCATGGACAAGACCATCGTGTCGGGCGCCCTGATAATCGTTGCCATCACGTTTTCAACAGCTCCGCAGGTTGCCCGTATCGTGCGCGGCATTGTGCTGGACCTGAAAACCCGAGACTACATTGCAGCGGCTGAAGTGCGCGGCGAAGGCCCCTTGTGGATCATGCTGGTCGAACTGCTGCCGAATGCCCGCGGGCCGCTGATTGTGGATGCCTGCCTGCGCCTGGGTTATGTGATTATCACCATTGCCCTGCTTGGCTTCCTGTCGCTTGGACTGCCGCCTCCGGATCCGGACTGGGGCAAGATGATCTCCGACGGGCGCCAGTGGGGCTATAACGGCCTGAACATGATGCTGTGGCCCGCCCTTGCGATCTCTTCGCTGGTACTGGGTTTGAATTTGCTGGCCGACGGCCTGCGTGAAATTTCGCTGAGGGATTGATCCTATGGCTGCACCGGACATGAACACACCTGTTCTGGAATGTAACAACGTCTCGATCTCGTACTATACGCGAGCCGGTGAAATACCCGCCGTGGTGGACTTCAATATGAAAGTCATGCCCGGCGAGGCGGTTGGCATTGTCGGGGAAAGCGGCTGTGGCAAGTCCACGGTCGCGCTCGCCATCATGCAGTACATGGGCAAGAACGGCGATATTGTCGGGGGCGAAATCAAGTTCATGGGGCGCGACATGCGCACCATGTCAGAAGAAGAACTGCGCGACATTCGCGGCTCGCGCATCTCGATGGTCTACCAGGAGCCGATGGCGTCCCTGAACCCGTCCATGCTGATCCGCGAACAACTCAACGAAGTGCTGATCTACCATGAAGGCATCTCTGAGGAAGAGGCCTCCAAACGGTCCATCGAGATGCTGGATGCTGTGCGCCTGCCCGATCCTGAGCGGCTTATGAATTCGTTCCCGCACCAGATTTCAGGCGGCCAGCAGCAACGTGTTGTTATTGCCATGGCCTTGTTGTCGAAACCGCAGTTACTGCTGCTGGATGAACCAACCACCGCGCTTGACGTGACCGTTGAGGCAGGTGTCGTGGAACTGATCAAGGACATCTCGAAGCGCTTCGGCACATCGATGATCTATATCTCGCACAATCTGGGCCTGATACTGGAAACCTGCGACAAGATCGCCGTGATGTATTCCGGCGAGGCGGTTGAATTCGGCACCGTCCACCAGGTCTTTGACGAGATGCGCCATCCCTATACCCGTGGCCTGTTCAATTCCATCCCCCTGCCCGGCGCCGACCGGTATTCCAGACCTCTGGTACCAATCCGGGGACAGTTGCCGTTGCCGCATGAACGCCCGACTGGATGTAATTTCGGACCACGCTGTGACCATTTCAAGGATGGCGTATGCAATGTGAAACCCCTGTCCATGCAGGACGTAACAGCCCATCGCGGCCATCGGGTTCGCTGCGAACGATATCTGAACATTGACTGGGAGGCGGCCAGGCCGAAGGCTCAGACGGCAACCGCAGCCAACTTCGGCAAGACCGTTCTGCAGGTAAAGAACATGCAGAAGTATTACGAGGTTCATGACCGGTCACTGAAAGCGCTGATTTCCGGCAAGGCGTCCAAATTCGTAAAGGCAAATGAAAAACTGGATTTTGAAGCCCGCGAAGCTGAGACGGTTGCCATCGTGGGGGAGTCCGGCTGCGGAAAGTCGACCTTTGCCAAGGTGATGCTCGGCCTTGAAACGGCAACCGGCGGCGAGGTCATTCTCAACGGTCAGGAAATCGGACAGATATCGGTTCACAAACGCACGCCGCAAATGGTCGGTTCGATGCAGATGATCTTCCAGAACCCGTTTGAAACACTCAATCCGTCGCATACCGTCGGCAGTCAGATCAGCCGGGTGCTGCGCATGTTCGGGGTGGCAAAGACCAAGGAAGAAGCGCTGGAAAAAACCTACAATCTGCTGGATATGGTGAAGCTGCCGCGCGACTTTGCGCAGCGCCGCCCGCGCCAGTTGTCAGGCGGTCAGAAACAGCGTGTCGGCATCGCGCGTGCGTTTGCAGGTGAAGCCCAGGTTGTGGTCGCCGATGAACCGGTATCAGCGCTTGATGTGTCAGTGCAGGCTGCCGTGACCGGCCTTCTGACGGACATTCAGCACGAACGGCGCACGACCATGCTGTTCATTTCGCATGACCTGTCGGTGGTGCGCTATCTCGCAGACCGTGTTGTGGTGATGTACCTCGGCCAGATCATGGAGCAGGGTAATACAGACGACATCTATTCGCCTCCGTACCACCCTTATACGGAAGCCCTGCTGTCGGCGGTGCCGATTGCCGATACGTCCATCACCAAGAAGCACATTGTGCTGGAAGGTGAACTGCCGTCGCCGATGAACCCGCCATCGGGTTGTCCGTTCCAGACCCGTTGCCCGCGCAAGATCGGCTCGATCTGCGAGACAGACCTGCCCGACGTCAAGGATCTCGGCAATGGTCACAAGATCATGTGCCATCTGAGTGAAGAAGACCTCAGGGCTATGGAACCCGTCATCGCGATGCCGTCGGACAAGAAGAAAAAGTCACCGGCAAGCAAAAGCCCCGGACGGACCAAGGCGGCACTGGCTGCCGCCTCCATCGCAACCGTGCCGGGTACGGCGGCGAAGGCCAAGCCGGCAGCAAAAAAGGCTGCAGCCAAGAAACCGCCAGCGAAGAAAGCAGCGGCAAAGAAACCCGCGGCGAAAAAACCTGCCGCCCGTAAGGCCGGCCCGGAACGGCTCAAGAAAGCCCGCGGCAAGGCTGATGACCTGAAACTGATATCAGGCGTCGGACCCAAGCTGGAGCAGACGCTCAACAAGCTCGGTTTCTGGCATTTCGATCAGATCGCCAGCTGGAAAAAAGCCGATATTGCCATCGTTGACGACGAACTGTCGTTCAAGGGCCGTATCGAGCGGGACGACTGGGTCAAACAGGCCAAAACGCTAGCGCGCAAGTAAGCTGAAGCTGTCTTACCGTTTTTTGTTCAAATGATAGGTAAGAGCAAGCGCGATACAGTGGCGCAATGCCTGCTCCGGAACAGGTCCGTCTACACCGATCAAAATCGCGCGGCGGCCCTCATACTCGAATACACCGGGATAAAATTGCTGATAGTCATCCGCCAGTGACGAGTTGCAGTTGAAATAGAACCCGATCTTGCCTGCATCGGTCGAATGACGATCAAGGCGTATGGTGGTTCCGATGCGCGGTTTTACCGGCAGGTAACTCGGCTGCCCCCATTTCAAGGTTTCCTGCAGTTCACCGATCTCGGGATTGCGGGCGGCTTCGTCCAGGATCATCTCCCTGAGTTGGAGCAATCGCTCGCGAACGGGTTCGTCAAAACTATCGAACACCTGCCGGACTTTCCGGTCCCGGAAGGCCTGGTTAGAAATGGCTTGCAACTTCATAACTCGTCTCCTCACCTCAGTCCGACAATCGGATCGGGTTCAATCTCGCGCAGCAGTTTGCGGCGCATGGCGCGGGCGAAGTCTTCATAGTCTTGCGCCACTTCGACGAAATTGCCCTCGCCGACGGCCAGCCGTGCACGGTAATAGTCGTCCAGGTCCTTGTCTTCGTTCAGGATAGCCAGCCCGTTCAGGGTGACATTGCGGGCAATCGCCATGGAGCGGGCTTCGCTGAGTATGGTCGAATATTGGCGCGGCGGTGTCTCGCGGCCGTCGCCCGAGACATCCACGACACGCCGGTCGGAGCGGATTGCGTTCTCATCAATCGACCTTATGGCATGGGCAACACCATCTCCAATGCCGGTGCCACCAACCTGGGTGCGCGGCATGGCGGCAATCATGGCCGCTACCCGGTCCACTTCCGCCTTGCTGGACAGGATAAACCAGCCGGTTTCGTCCTTGGGCCGGCGGGCTTCCGCCCAGATCAATACATTGATTGCAATACGCCTGTGCTTGCCCGCGGTAATCGCGCGCAGAACCGCCGGATCACGCAAGGCGGCGGCAATGCCCGACAACTGCAACGTGTATTCTGCATCATCGACACTGCCCGATGCATCCACCGCCAGCACCAGTTCCAGATCAACTTCATCACTGGCCGCTGCAGAGTGCATTGCAGCATTCGCCAGCACCATCAGAACTGCTGTCAAAGCGCCAAAAAACTGTCTCACAGGGCCATGTTCCGAAATCCGTTGTCGCTTGCAGGCATGACTTGGCCTAGCGCTAGGTGATTGCATCGCTGCATGGATTATTTTCATCAAGGACATGGGTCATGAAATCGCATTATCGCGCAATTGTCATCGGCGGCGGCGTTGTCGGCTGTTCAATTCTGTATCACCTGACGAAAAAGGGATGGTCGGACATTTTGCTGATCGAGCGCGATGAACTGACTTCGGGCTCGACCTGGCACGCCGCTGGTGGCTTTCATACGCTGAACGGCGACCCCAACGTGGCCAAGCTGCAGGAATACACCATCAACCTCTACAAGGAGATTGAAGAGGTATCCGGACAATCGACCGGGTGCCATGTCACCGGCGGTGTCATGCTGGTGTCCAACAAGGACCGTTTCGACTGGCTGAAAATGGCCCATGCCCGCAACAAGTATCTCGGCGTGGAAACCCGGATGATATCGGTTGAAGAGGCAGCAGAACATTTCCCGCTGATGGACAAGGACCAGTTCGTCGGTGCCATGTGGCATCCGCTTGAAGGCCATCTTGACCCTTCCGGCACCACCCATGCCTATGCCAAGGCAGCGCGCGTCAACGGGGCTGAGATCGTGCGCCAGAACCGGGTGCTGGAAACCAACCAGTTGCCTGACGGCACCTGGTCCGTGGTCACCGAAAAAGGCACCGTTACCTGCGAACACCTGGTCAATGCCGGCGGCCTGTGGGGCCGCGAAGTGGGCCGCATGGCAGGGCTTGAATTGCCGGTCCTGTGCATGGCGCATCAGTATCTCATCACCGAAGAGATGGAAGAGGTTGTTGCCTACAACAATGCCAATGATGGCAAGGAAATCGTCCACGCCATCGATTTCGACGGCGAAATCTACATGCGCCAGGAAGGCAAGGGCATGCTGATGGGTACCTATGAGCCCAATGGCATTCCATGGTCACCGACCGAAGCACCGTGGGATTTCTCCACCGAACTGCTGCCGCCGGACCTGGACCAGATTGCCGACAATCTGGAACGGGGTTTCACCCATCATCCCGCCTTCCAATCTGCCGGTATCAAGAACATCATCAATGGCCCGTTCGCCTTCGGGCCTGACGGCAATCCGCTGATCGGGCCGATCCGGGGCCTGCAGAATTACTGGGTGGCGTGCGGTGTCATGGCCGGATTCAGCCAGGGCGGCGGTGTCGGCCTGGCACTGAGCAACTGGATCGTGGACGCTGATCCCGGCTTCGACGTATGGGCCATGGATATTGCGCGCTACGGATCTTATGCCAACATGGCCTACACCAACAAAAAGGTGCGCGAGAACTATGGCCGCCGGTTCCGCATCATGTTCCCGAATGAGGAACTCACTGCTGCCCGGCCATTGCGCACCACGCCATTGTATGACCGCTTCAAGGCCACGGGCGCATTCTTCGGCGTTTCCTATGGTGTCGAAAACGCCTTGTGGTTTGCCCCTGAAGGCAAGAAGGCGGAAGAAGCCGTTACTTTCCGGCGCTCGGAAGCCTTTGATATTGTTGGCGATGAATGCCGCGCGGTGCGCAATTCGGTCGGGGTGCTGGAAATCTCCGGCTATGCCAAATACGAAATCACCGGATCCGGTGCCGAAGGCTGGCTATCACACATGCTGGCCAACAAGGTGCCGGCCAAGGGCCGCATGACGCTGGCCCCGATGCTGAAGGAAGACGGCAAGCTGATCGGCGACTTCTCTCTGGTCAAGGCCGATGATGAGCGCTTCTACATCTTCGGGTCCGGTGCGGCGGAAAACTATCACATGCGCTGGTTCGAACAGCACCTGCCCGATGATGGTTCGGTCAAGGTACACGCCTTCGGGCTGGAAATGTGCGGGCTGTCAATCGCCGGACCGAACTCGCAGAAGCTGCTGGCAAAACTCACCAACACCGATGTATCGACCAGCGCCCTGCCCTTCATGTCGTTCCGCGAAGTGGACTTAGGCCTGGTGCCGGCAAAGCTGGCCCGCGTCAGTTTCACCGGGGACCTGGGCTACGAAATCTGGGTCGCTGCGGAATACCTCACCACGCTGCACACCATGATCATGGAGGCAGGTGAAGAGTTCAACATCAAGCCGGTCGGTGGCCGGGCCCTGCTGTCACTTCGTCTGGAGAAAAACTGGGGAACATGGGCACGCGAATACCGCCCGATCTACGGCCCGTTCGAAGCGGGTCTTGGCCGCTTCGTCGCCTTGTCGAAGAACGACTTCATCGGCCGTGACGCGGCGGCGAAGGAAAAGGAAAGCGGTGGCGAGCGCGCCATGACCGTATTCACCGTGCACGGCAATGAAGTCGATGTCATCGGTGACGAGCCGATCTATCACAAGGACAAGTGTGTCGGATGGATTACATCCGGCGGTTACGCCCACGCGGCGGGCCAGTCCGTAGCCATTGGCTTTGTGCCGACGGATGTTGCCGGTGAAACGGATGGATTTGAGATTGAAATTCTCGGCCAGAACTACAAGGCTAGTCCGCAGAAAGACCCGCTATTTGATGCCGACGCGTCACACATGAGGTCTTAGGGTCAAGACCCTAAACCCTCTTACAATCCGGGAGCCGCCAATGAAATCGCATTACAGGGCCATAGTCATTGGCGGCGGCGTGGTCGGATGCTCTGTGCTGTATCACCTGACCAAGGCGGGGTGGAGCGATGTCCTGCTGATCGAACGCTCACAGCTGACATCCGGTTCGACCTGGCATGCGGCAGGCGGGTTTCTCACCCTGAACGGCGACCCCAACGTCGCAAAGCTGCAGGCTTATACCATTGAGCTTTACGATGAGCTGGAACGGATTTCCGGCCAATCGTGTGGCCTGCACCGGTGTGGCGGACTGCTCATGGCAGACACCGAAGAGCGCATGGACTGGCTCAGGATGGCCCATGCCAGATCAGCCTATCTCGGGCTTGAAACCGAATTGCTGAGCCCGGCTGAAGCAAAGCAGCGCATGCCGTTGCTGGACGATGCCAAGTTCACCGGCGCCATGTGGGATTCAGCGGAAGGCAATCTCGACCCGTCCGGCACCACCCATGCCTACGCCAAATCAGCCCGTATGCAGGGTGCCGAGATCGTGCTGGAAAACCGGGTTGTCGAACTGAACCCACTCTCTGATGGCGGCTGGGATGTGGTGACCGAAAAAGGCACCATCAGTTGCGAACACGTAATCAATTGTGGTGGCCTGTGGGCGCGCGAGGTTGGCCGCATGGTCGGCATCGAACTGCCGGTGCTGGCCATGGAACACATGTACCTTGTAACCGACGACATGCCCGAGATCATCGCCTACAAGGAAGCACACGGCGCAGACATGCCGATGATTGCCGACTTCGGCGCGGAGATCTACATGCGCCAGGAACGCTCCGGCATGTTGCTGGGCACCTATGAACAGGACTGCCGGCCCTGGTCGCCGAAGGATACGCCATGGGATTTTGCCGCCGAGCTGTTGCCGCCGGACCTGGACCGCATCACCCCGTCGCTGGAAAAGGCTTTCGAGAACTACCCGGCCATGGGCCAAGCAGGCATCAAGACTGTGGTCAACGGCCCGTTCACATTCGCGCCCGACGGCAACCCGCTGGTCGGCCCGGTGCAGGGACTGTCGAACTACTGGTGCGCCTGCGGGGTGATGGCCGGTTTCAGCCAGGGCGGCGGTGTCGGCCTGACACTGGCCAACTGGATGGTCAACGGTGATCCCGGCGGCGATATCTGGGCCATGGAC
>JABDRA010000689.1 GCA_013041995.1 Anderseniella sp.
AGGCAGGCCTGTGCGCAACGCTTGGCGCACCTGCAAAAACGGTATCTGGCGCGATCCCAGACGATGGCCTATTGGTGAATGCAGGTTGAGTGTTTTTGCATGAAGGACGTCATGAGTACGTCACCTACCAGTTCAGGCGATGATCAGGCTGCATTGCCGCCGGCAGTGCGGGGCGGCGCACTGATGTCAGTGGCCATGCTGTGCTTCGTTCTCAACGACACGGTGGCAAAAACGCTGGCCGGCCAGATCAATGTCGGTGAGTTCATCGCCATTCGGGGCCTGTTCGCCAGCGCCATCATCGCTGTGCTGGTAATAGCGATGGGGCATGTGCACGATATTCCAAAAGCACTGTCGCGACAAGTGCTGGTGCGGACCATGTTTGATGTGGTGTCGACGTTCCTGTTCATCATCGCGCTGTTTCATCTGCCATTGCCGAATGTCACCGCCGTGCTGCAGGCCGTACCACTGGTGGTCACCGTCATGGCTGCTGCCTTCCTGGGTGAAGCGGTCGGATGGAGAAGGCTCAGTGCCATCCTGATCGGATTTGCCGGTGTGTTGCTGATCGTCAAACCGGGCGGTGACGGTTTCAATAATTACATCTGGCTGGCGCTGGCTTGCGTTTTCACTGTTGCCATCAGGGATCTCGCGACCCGGAAACTCAATCTGACAGTGCCTTCCATCATCGTGGCCTTTACCAATTCGGTCTGTGTCATGCTGGGCGGTATGGTGTGGACTGCGTTCGAAGGCTTTCATCCGGTGACGGCGGCACAAACCGGCTGGGTCGCGCTGGGTTCGGTGTTCCTGGTCGGCGGCTATCTGTTCACCGTCATGTCGCTGCGCGGGACCGAGGTCGCCTATACGGCGCCGTTCCGCTATACCCTGATCATCTACGCGCTGATCCTTGGGTATGTTGTGTTTGGTGACGTGCCCGACAGTTGGTCGATGCTCGGCATCGTATTGATTGTCGGCTCGGGCCTGTTCACGCTGTATCGCGAACGACGCTTGAAGAAGCGTATCGGTTTTGGCAAACGGTTGGTCAGATAAAATGACAGTTCGCGTTGAATATATCTATCGCTATCCGGTGAAGGGTTTTCGGGCCGACCGGCTCAATAGTGCAGTGCTTGCCGCCGGCGCCGGCCTTGCCTGGGACCGGGCATTTGCCTTCACCTCGGGCAACCAGCCGCCGCCTCAAAACGATACCGACTGGACCCAGGCCCGCAGCTTCATCCAGATGACGGTATATCCGCAACTGGCGGGTTTCAGCGCCGACGTGAACGAAACCGAAGGTGCACTGCACATCAGGTCGCCAGACGATCAAATGGCATCAGCCGGGCTGAGCAGCGGCGATGACAGTGCGGTGAACGGGCTGATGAACCGGCATTTTGCACCCGGACCGCTGGGTCCCATCCAGCTTCACCGGTTGGCCAACGCCCATGGCCACTGGGATTTCACAGACACCGGCGTTTCGATCGTCAACCTTGCGACGGTCGAATGGCTGGAATGGGTGAGCGGACTGACACTGTCGCACTTGCGGTTCCGGGGCAATCTGTACGTGACCGGACTGGAACCGTTCGAGGAATTTTCGCTGGCCGGCAAAACCATTCGTTTCGGGTCCGTGGTCATGAAAGTGCTGCGACCCGCGCTGCGCTGCGCTGCGACAGCCGCTGATCCGTGGAGTGGTGATACCAGCATCGACGTAGTCAACATTCTGCGCACCTATTCCGGGCATGCCTTTTGCGGCATGTACGCCGAAGTCCTCAGCGGCGGCAAACTTTTTGAAGACGACCATCTGCGCGAGGTGGAAGTCGACCTGTTCAATCCGTCCGCCATCATGCCGGAACGAACACCTGATCCTGTGCTGTGGCCGCGCCCGGCAATTGTCCAGCGCACAAACGATGGTGGCGTCAACTTCAAGCCGGAAAATGCAAGCTGGCCGTTCATACCGGCAAATGCCGGAGCACGGGCCATATTGCATCCCGGGCTCGACTACACGCGCGAACCGGTTAGACTTACCCTCAGCGAGCGTGGTAACCAGGAGGTGATGCCGGTCAGTGGCGAGGCTCTGGAAGAACTGGTTGACGGATCCCGGGTCCTGTTGTCAGGCCCGGTGGAGCGCCGTTCGGGCCGCGCTTGAGGCAGGCCTGCCTGCATTTTCAAAAATCAACACGGTGATTATCGCGCCGCTGTGCCTGCTGCCGGTTCATGTGCCGGCTAATGCTCAACCGGTTGCAATCGAACTGGTGCTGGCAGTGGATACGTCGGCCAGCGTCGATGACCTGGAGTACGCACTGCAGATGCGCGGCATTGCTGCCGCACTTGAAAGCAGTGAGATTATTGAAGCCATCGGCCAGCACAAGAACGGTGTCGCGATTGCCCTGCTGCAATGGAGCGGCGGACTGCTTGGCAAGGTCGCCGTCGACTGGACCGTGGTATCTTCGGAGGCTTCGGTGAGAACGCTGGCTGCACGGGTCGTCCAGGCACCTCGTGCCAACACCGGCAATTACACAGCCATCAGCACGGCCATCAACCGGTCCATGGAAATGCTGGAAAGCAATGCCCAGATCGGCGACTACCGCCGCATAGATATTTCCGGCGATGGTCGCAACAATTCCGGTCAGCACCCATCCCAGGCACGCAGTGTTGCGGTTTCCAAAGGCATCACCATTAACGGGCTGGCGATTCTTGACGGCGATGCGGGCCTTGCTGCCTATTACCGTGCCAACGTCACTGGAGGCCCGGGATCGTTCGTCATCAGCGCAGATGATTTTGAGGATTTTGGCAAAGCCATGAAACGAAAACTGGGCCGCGAGTTGAGCATACAATTGTCGTCCGGACCCGGGCCCAAGCCAGGTGTTCGCCATGCCGCACGATGAATGC
>JABDRA010000026.1 GCA_013041995.1 Anderseniella sp.
AGCTCGTAACTTTGAAGCAATCTGTGAAGCACTTGGCGACATATGCCAACTCTATACACCCGCCGAATGCAGAAACTTCTTCAAAGCAGCAGGATATGAGGCCGAATAAATGCAACGCGCTTTAGGAGATTTTTGGTGAAGCGGTCACTTGGGGAACATTGATGGTGCGAACAACGGAAACTAGAAGTGCAGACAAGCCGGAAGGAGACGAGACTATGGAAACGGTAAAAATTGCAGAATTTGGATGCTGATCCTTACGCAGGTTTGTCGTCTTTCTTCACGCCGGCTGTTTTTGAAATCTCGTGAGTAACATCGGCTGTATCGCTGACAGACCCTCGTATCATATTGCTTACTATGCCGGTCTGAGTCGAATAGTCCTGCATGGCGGTTTGATAGAAACCCGCCCATACCTCGGCAACTTCCAACGGCGTCTTACACGTCATAAGTCGCTGCCGCATGGCAAAGTTGTCAGTGAGTCGCTTGCTAACGAAATTACCGAATTGGGTGGGCTTGTCCGATGGGGATTCGATCACGGCACCATTGGTGCGAGCCACGGCATTGTTGGTTTCTTTATCAGTGTCGATCGTGACTGACTTACTCTTATTTGTCACAGGGGGACTCTTTTGTTTGCTGGGTTCGAGAAGATTACTCCACTATCAAGAGCAATAGACATCTATGTGACGAAACTGAAACAAGTTCGATTTGCTACGCTGGCAGGCTTACTTCGTTGCGGCGTTCTTGCTGAGCTGGGATTGCTATCGAATGAAAAAGCCCGTCCGCGGTGATAACGGACGGGCTACGGCAACATGAGGGGTGAGCGGTCTCCGCGATGAAGGCAGGGGGCGATGAACGCTCAGTTGCAGGTTGACGTTAACTCACCTGGTGCAACGGGCAAATGACAATCCAAACCCATGGCTAGCAGTTGGTTCCGAGAATTGATTGGATTCTAGTGGCTCTGTAAACCAACACGGGCGCTCCTGAAAAAATGCCCGTCACATCTGTTTCGGTTGGCTGCTGTTGTCATGACACCACCATCCGCCTCCTGCGCCAGCCAAAGAAGCCAAGCAGTGACAAGGCTTCGCCCAACTGGTGAACCGTGGCCGGTTCAGGTTCAGTCAAGTTCCCGCGAAGTATTGAAGCCGCGTGGATTGCCGACTTCGCTTGCATCCACGTAGCAACGCGCCTTGCGTGGGCCGGCTCCTCGCACCTGGTAAACGTCGCGACGGTAAACTCGACGGCAAGCCTCCCAGATGCCCTCATCCGGTGACTTTCGGATGTATACCCAGACGGCTGTTCGGCCTGCATCACCGCTGAACATGCCGGCATCGGCAGTTCGTGTAACTGTCATGCTGGCTGCTAGCACCGTCGCGCCGAATAAGGCTGGCATGGCGAGGTATCGAATTATAGGCATTGGGCTGCTCCGTATTTTACTATGCGAACTCTGGCTGGCCAATTCGATTTGATGACACTCTGATTATCAAGACAAAGATATTGCGCCTTCCGGTCTATTTAAACCAGCGTGCGATCAAGCTAGGGTCCTGACCCTAATAGATGCAGGGCATGATCCATACATCAGCTACTTCACCTGAAGGCTGTTAAGATGCAACAACAACTCAAGCTCAATCGTACGGGCAACGAACCGATCGTAGTCCCTCGTCAATGATTGACCCCATACGGGCATCTCCCGGCTACCATGCACTGCAATCATATTCCGCCCGTCAATCATCTCAAGCACGCTGAGGAATGGAAAATGGCCACCATTATTCTTTGCCAGCAAGGTCAAGTTGGGCGGTGGCGTCTTGAGCATGCGCGACATCGGACCATCACCGCGCCCCTCTTCACCGTGACAGACTGCGCAAAGCCGGTAATACTCATCGGCTCCAGAAATCTCCCCCATTTCCAGAGCATTCTCCGGTTCATAGGTGGTATCTGTTTCCGCCTCATCTACCGACGGCGAGGTCATCTTGGATTCAGCCGCTTGGGCTGCTTGCGTCGGCGACCCCACCGTCAACAGCAGAGCGACGATACTTACTAGACAAAATACACGCTTCATCAATTTGTCTTTCTGACCCGGGCTGGGTGTTTTCATTTGAGTGAGTTGTTAGTTCACCTTTTCCAGTCGCTCAGTATATGGGCAGCCATTTCAGATTCTGTCCTTGACGTCGATCAAGCTGACATGTCGTGGGTTGGTCTGATGGCATTACGCATGGTTGGGCGTCGTGGTTACGCTGATCAAGCGAAAGGTCACTGGTCCTTGAGGCTGAGAATATAGGTGATGACGTTGTCCAGGTCCTGGGTTTCAATCATCAAGCCGGGCATCTTTGGGTGAGACGAGAGCATCCATGAGGAAAGTTTTGTCCAAGAACTGCCGGAGGCGTTCGCGATAGCATAAAAAGTTGGAGCACCGGACGCGGTATTCACCGGGTTTCGTGACGTGATGTTGTGGCACTCTGCGCAGCTTTCCTTCGCATATTTCAGTCCCTCATCTATATTTCCCAACCCAGCCGCCTCTGAAGCTGGCGCGACAAATAGTAGGCCATGAATCAGCGCCGCAGTTGCCAATCCAGCCTTCAATGAATTGCTTGTGAATGTTCGGCTCAAACCTACCCTCCAGTTCAAATCTGATACGTGCGACCAAAGCTAGCGATATTGAAGTTGAGGTCTTTGACCGGCGTCAAGTTCAAGGCAACCAGACGTTTCCCACAGCGCAATTTCTGATGGAACCTGCCTTTCTGGTACCCGACCACCTGACACACCGTTTGCGTCCGAAACCATGCGTGTAGATGTGAGGTTTTGAGGCTGGCGATGCCCATCTATAGAAGATGGCAGGCTGACACCCGGTCGGAATTGAGTCCAGACTTTTGATGGGTTGATTTTGATATATATCAAAGCACTTCAGCCGCGATGCTGCACTTTTATTGTAGTTTTGAGAAAGTTTGTGGTGACTTTTGTGACAGGCAGTAGATTAAGACTGATCGGTGCGGTGGTCATTGCAGTGCTACTATTGCAGTCGGGCAGTACCGCTGTCGCCGACGAAAAGCAAAACTTCCGCTCAGACTTGCTGTTTCGGTCAGCATGCGCACCATGTCATGGTCAAACTGGCGCAGGAGATGGACCAGTGGCCTCCGTCATCAAGGGAGGCGTTCCCCGGCTAGATGACCTCACAAAGCGTTACTCGGAAGAGTTCCCCGCAGACTATGTTCGCCAAACAATTGATGGTCGCCTTGACTTGGTCCCACACGGCACGCCCGATATGCCTGTCTGGGGATTACGCTTCAGCCTACGCAATGATACAGGAGGGCTGACGGGAAAGCAGGCCGACGCTTCAGGTGAGGCAGCAGCTGACATGCTTGTTGACGCTTTGGTGAGGTATGTTGCCTCACTGCAGGCTCAATAAAACATTCCCCAAAAGCTGCTTCCCACTCGAAACCATGCGTGTAGACGTAAAGTTTGAGGCCGTCGACACCATCACGGGTAGACGGCAGGCAGAAATTTGGCATGCGACTGTTGCCAGATGCTCCACGGGATCATCGCCCATGGGACAATTTTTTCGCGCAAGGACCCGTTTATCCGGGCCAGGACTTGTTTCTGGTCTTCAATGAGTTTGTCAGCCTTTGCCTGCACGGATTGCTGTGTCGGCATGACATTGGACGCATCGTCAGGAGTGACCCCGATTTCGCGCGGGAAATCGCCGTGGGTCCCGTCCCAAATTTCCTTCGGCATCACCCGTGTTACGCCATCAGCGCTGTAGTGCAGCGCGCACTTGTCAACTGTCCGGGAGTGAATATCCGCGGGGCCGCGTATCCGGTTTCGCAGCAAGGCCGCCGTTCAGAGCCAGACAGAGTGCCTGCGCATACAGCCGGCGCCAGCCTTTCTGGGGCGTAGTCATAAACCAGGATTTGCGTACGTCCCAGGTTTCGGCGAGCAGGTCCATCAGGGTGTCAATCGAGTCCGAGTCAAGTCCGCCATAGGGATAGAAGGTCAGTTCCGAGAAGTAGGTTTTCCCTTCAGCAAGATAGAAGTCACAGCGCACGTAATCGAATTCGCGGCCAAGCGACAAGGCGGCCTGCAGCATCTGTCCATATTCGGATGGGGGCACCACGTCTGCGTAGACGCCGTTCTCGTGATATCCTTCATAGCTGTTGCCGTCGACATCCAGCACGCCCTCGATCACCTCGTCACTGCCCGGTACCGGTTGCTCCGTATAGCAGGCCCCGACTTCGGTAGCGCCGACATAAAATTTATAAACGTTGGCAACCGGTTTGCCGTTCTCCTTGAGCATTTCCTCCACATACAGTTTGGGCGTGACCCCGAAATAACCCCGCTCCCAATGCTTGCGCCCGTACCGCCTGGCCATCCAGGTATCGACTTTTTGATTGAAGGCCTGTCTGTCAGCCACGTCGCCTCGCACCGGGATATTCCAGCTCGACCCATGGTTGGTTTTCACAATCACGTCACCGGCCAGCAGGTGGTCGGGTATGTCAGCGGCCCGCTCACCGACCTACAGGACTTTCGGAATCTCGATCTCCGGGTTGATCCGCCGCACGAACTCCTTCGCGGCAAGCTTGTCGGAGCACTCAATGAATAGTGGGTTGCGATCGAAAATCTTGCGCCAGTGGAATTTGTCGTTCAGCCGTGTCGGCCATGCGGGCTCGGGCCAGAAACCCAGACTCCGGCGAAACCTGATCGTCTGAACGGGATAGGTCAGATAGCTCCAGAGCCGGACGCAGCGCAAGATCCACAGGGCGGTTATCGAGTTCACTCAGCTATCTTCCCCAGTCGCCGACAATACCAGCCTGTACATTTTGCCTTGCCTGTTGTTCGGTCTTTTAGCTCGCAACGGCAACTATAATCCAATACCGGTTGAACGTATCAGGCAGGATCTTGGAAAATTGCCCAGTTCATGCGAGCATGAAAACGTCGGTGAAACACGTCTGTAAGATATTGGATTGAAGGCAGTCAGATTGAACGTGATACTGTCTTTTGGATATCCCAAAAAATGAGAGGATGGATGAGGGGTTATGGCTATCGTTAAAAGGGGGTTTGGAAGTGCCGTATCAGCCGCTGTCATGGCGGGTGTGTTCCTGTTTGCAGGTGCTGACAGCGCCACAGCCGCTGACTGCGGGCACAGTTGGGCGAAGCCTGGAAAATACAAGATTTCGGCCAGCTTCCGCGGCAAAAACGAGTCAACCAATGCATTCTTAGGCAAAGACTGCCGTATCATCTTGCAGGTGCCGGGGGTATTTACCGGCGGCAAGGTAAGCAAGAGCGGCCGATGTCTCGAGTTTTCCTTCAAGGTTGAAGGCGAGACCAAGGTGTTCCGGGCCAAGTGGTGCGACGACTATGGTCTGGTGCCGTGGAAGGACAAAACAATTCGCGCTGAAATTGTACCCCTGTTCGGCGCTTCATCCAACAAAAAGACGAATTTCTGATTGTCGAGCCCCGTGACAAGCGGCTGTCGCGCAAGGGTAGCTGAGCTATCTGATCTGGATAGATCGGATGTATTCGACCAAGGCTTCAATCTTTTGCCGCGCCGCAGCATCATCTGCAACAGCCTCTTCGCCGTTGGTCCGTGCACCCTTCAACAGGCCAAACTGCTTGCCCCAGATCGGCATTTCCCGTTCACCGTGTGACGGCAGTTTCTTGCGCCCGTCAATCACTTTGATCAGGAAATATTCGGGGAAATAAATTCCACTGTAGCGATCTGCCAGATTGTTGAGCGGCGGCACTTTGGTTTTCAGAGATGCCGCCGACGGTCCCCGACCGTCGCCGGATATGCCGTGGCATGGCGCGCAGCTTGACCGGTAGAGGCTTGCTGCATCGAAGTTCTCCTTGCTTTCGGCATTTGCGGCGGTGCCATTGGCTGCGAACCATGCGTCGAAGGTTGAGCTGTTTTCGGCACGTGCGCCGGCATCATTTGCAGCGAACCAGAAGACCGCTGCACCCAGAGCCAACATTGTGAACTTGCCATCCATGGCTCAAGAATAACCACTTGATCTGCGTGCCATGTTGATCTCGGTCAACCGCGGCACACAACGCGCGCCGTTCTGCCTTCATGAGCCGTGGTGATGTGGTCCGCTAACAGTCATTCACTCAGACAAACGGGCCCATCAAGGGCCCGCTTGCAAAGTTGAATCTACAAAACAGTAGCTGGTATTCAGCTGTACCACTTTCCCATTTTGACTTCTGCTGCACCTGCGACCAGCTTGGCAAATTCGGCCGGATCCTGCGTGCCACCATCGCGGCCACGAAAGTGGTAGGGATAAACGTATTTTGGTTTGAACTCGGCGACGGCGGAAGCGGCTGCTTTCACGTCCATGGTGAACGGTAGGTTCATGCAGACAAAGGCCAGATCGACGCCTTCAAGTGCACGCATTTCCGGAATGTCCTCGGTGTCTCCGGATATATAGACACGGAATCCGTCAAACCCGAGCACATAGCCATTGTCACGTCCCTTGGGGTGAAACTTCTGTTTTCCCTCGGTCGTATTGTAGGCCGGGATGGCACTTATGCCGAGCGCCTTGAACGTCGTTTCTTCACCGTTTGCGACCTGGGTTGCCTTGGCTTTCAATGCGTCGGGCAACATGCCGTAAACCGCCGGGTTGGTGATCAGCATTGTATTTTCGCCAACCAGTGCTGCCAGCGTCTCGGCATTATAGTGATCGCCATGTTGATGGGTGACCAGAATCAGGTCAGGGCGCGGGAAACCGGCATAAGACGCAGCGTCTCCGACCGGATCCGAATAGATTGTACCAATCGGTGTTTCCATGACGAAAGAGGCATGGTCGACCGGATGCACGGTTATATCGCCCGCAGTTGTCTTGAAAACATCACTGGAGTGGGAGTCGGCACGGGCGGCGTAAGGTAAAAATACAACGCTGCCGGCGACGGCGGCTGATGCAGCCATAAAATGGCGTCGTGTCTGTTTCATTTTTTCATCCTTTATGGTGTTGACCCAAAACCATACAGACAACGCGGTCCAGCCCGGTTGGGTTCACTTTGCCTTGGGCGCTCAGCCATTTGTGGCAATACTTTGCGGATGCTTTGTGACGGCGCAGCCGGACAAGGCCCAACGGATGAATGACAGGCATATTGTATCCGCCAATTGAAGCGTGTGACGCGGCGCCGCAGATCAGGGATGGCCATTCGCTCAACTAGGAACGCTCGGGAAGGGCGGGCGGCAGGCTGGCGGTTTCCTGCGCGGCAGACCGGATGGTGGTGCCGGACTTGAAGTCAAGGGCAAACTGCCCAAAGCGAACAGACATGCCGGTTACTCCCTCGGTTTGGTTTTTCGGGATTTGCCTGGTTTGGCCCGACCGTAATCGCCTGGCTACTGCTCACCGGAATGAAGCAGCTCTTCCATGAAGATACTCAGAAACTGGGCTCGGCCATCAACTTCTGCTTTGGCATAAATACGGGTGCATTGAGCGCGCACGGTGCCCTGGGCAGTTCCCCGCATGTGAGCGATTGCATCATTATCTATGCCCTTGAGAACCAGGAAGGCTATCTCCCTTTCCGACGGCGTTAATCGCCACTGATCAAAAAGAGCCTCGATCAGCATTGCCATTTCTCCGCGTGCCGCGCGGATGCCAAATTCCATTTCAGACATGCGATTGAGCAGTTCGCGTAGTTCGCGCATGAGGTAGATGACCCCTGCGGTCAGGGTGAGTGCGGCGACCGCTTCAAGGATGAGGTGCAGATCATCAAGGTGATCTCCATCGTTCAAATCGATGATGACATCACCGACAAAGAACATTGCGCAAAGGGCTTGCAATAGAATGAGAGCGGCAAGCGTCATGGCTCGCCGCTCTCGTTTCACTGCAGGAAGAAGACGCACAATCATTTGATAGTCCGATTTTCTGGAACACGTTTCCGTCCGTCAATCATCGCCCGGACCAGAGGCACACCGGAGCGCCAAGTATCAAAGGTTACGCCGCCGACATGCAGCGCGATAGAGACGAGAAGCCAGATGAAGATGATTTCATGGGCTTCTTCCACCCAGTCGACACCAAAGAACCGGATCATGCCCATCATGTAGCCTGTAACGCCCAGGGCCAGCACTGTCAGCCAGATATTGTAGACCATCAATGCGCCAAGCGGATTGTGAGACAAATGGACGGCTTTGTCACTGTTTGAC
>JABDRA010000693.1 GCA_013041995.1 Anderseniella sp.
TGGTGCGCGATCGCGCATCTCTGCCGGTTGCGCCGAAAGGCCCGGTGTAAAAGGCGGTGTCGGTTGCCCGGACACCTTGTGGCAACACAATCTCGGCGCGCGCCTGGCGGATCGGAAAGTTCCAGAAATTGCCGGTGACGTTCCAGTTCAGTTCATCGTAGCCGGAAAAGAACCTTATCTGACGGTCGGTTTCATAGGTTATCCTGTAGGTAAATTCGCCGGCCCCGATGAACACGTCCTTGCTGCCGATATAGACCCGGGCTGCACGGCTGGCCTTGTCAATGCGGAATTTGTCCGGCTTGCCGTCGCGGGTTACCGACAGAACCTCGAAACCGACTTCGCGTTCACGTCCGCCGGAGTCTTCCACCATCAGCGGAAAGTCGCGATAGATGCCTCTTCTGATCTGGGCGTTCTCGCCACGCACGCGAATGGTTTCCACCACCCGCAATTTGCCGGTCTGAGACACCTCGACCCTCGAATCGAAGTTGAGAATTTCTTCCGCCGAATGGGCGGAACCGGCCATCCAGACCAGAGCGAACAGAGCACATAAAGTACGAAACAGGCGCTGCGTCATGCCGGTAACTCCTTGCATCCTGCAGACGTCCCTAGAACTTCACTTCCGGTACATTGCGGTCAGTCGCGTCCTCGATCTCGAAAAATTCCGCCGTCTCGAACTTGAAATAATTGGCGACAAAGTTCGACGGGAAGCTTTCGACTTTCACGTTCAGATCACGGGCAGCACCGTTGTAATAGCGCCGTGACATTTGAACCTCGCCTTCGATCTTGTCGAGGGTCTGCTGCAATTGCAGAAAATTCTCGTTTGCCTTCAGGTCCGGATAGGCTTCGGCCACGGCCATCAGCTTGCCGAGCGCCTGGCTCAACAACCCTTCCGCGACAGCCCGGCCGGCAATATCGCCTTCCGGTACCGCCTGAACGCGTGTCCGCATTTCGGTCACTTCGCGCAGCGTGTCCTTTTCATGACCGGCATAGCCCTTGATGCTCTCCACGATGTTGGGGATCAGGTCAGTTCGGCGCTTGAGCTGCACATCGATGCCGCTCCAGGCCTCCTTGACCATCTGCGTGGCCTTGACCAGCGCGTTGTAGATGGCAATTCCATAGAAAGCGATGGCACCCAGGATGCCGAGAATAACAAGTGTGGTCATGAATTGATCTCCCTCTGCCTGGGGCGAACTCTAATCGGATTTGTCCGGTTTGTCTTGGTTTCCCTGTCCGCCATCCCCGCCAAAACTGACCACCTCGCGCATGAAGTCTGACAGGCCGGGCTTGGGCTGTGTCAGGAACGGCAAAGGCCGGCAGAGCTCCAAGGCAGCCAGCCCAATGCGGGCGGTGAGAATGCCGTTGACCGCACCTTCACCGAAACGTGCCGAGAGACGGCCAAGCAGTCCCTTGCCGATGACGGCACTTATAACACCGTCCGACAGGGCAAGGCCTCCCGTTACAGCCAGGTGGCCAGCGACCATTTTTGCAAGGCGCATGGTGCCCAACGTGCCGGGCCTGCCGCCATAAAGCGTTGCCAGTTCCCGCATCATGCGCAGGTTCTGTGCACCGACCAGCGCGATATCAAGGGCGGCGGGTGCAAACGCCGTTACCACGCTGACACGGCGTGCGGCCCGGGCAATGATGCGGCTTGCTTCGTCATCCAGCGGTTTCATCAGGTCGCGCTCCGCCAGCTTTATACGATCAGCGGGGTCCATGATCGCTGCGGAATGCTCCTTCAACTGGGCAAGACCCCAGCGCATGTCGGGCCTGGCGTCATAGATGGAGTGCAGATCCGTGAGGGTGGCTTGTGCAGCGGTCGCATCGTCAGCGGAAATGGCCCGCGTGGCGTCAGCCTGAGTGGTGCCCAGTCTTTTCAACCGCCACAGACCGAACAGTTCGCGTAAAATGATGGCAAAAGCTGCGATCAGCACCACGGCCAGCAGCCCGGTTCCGATCCAGCCCAGGGCGGGAGAGCGGGCAAACAGGTCCTCGATCAGCTGGGTTGCGGCCAGGCCTGCCCACAGGCTTGCCAGTCCGAGGGCACCGGACACCAAGATGCCACCCCAGCGGAACCGCTTTGAAATGGTGTGGTCACGGGCAATGGCTGGAAGAAGCGCATCATCTGCCGGTTCTTCAAAGCGGATTTCCGGTGCTGCCAGAGCGCGCGGCTGTCTGCCCTTTGGTTTGGGTTTTGCGGCACGTGGTTTCCTGGCCTCGGCTTTTGGCTGGTCTGCTTTTGCAGCCGGCTCGGACGCCTTTTTATTGTTGGCGGGGTCGGGCGCAAGGCGAAACGCCTTTGGCTTGCGTGGGTCGTCGGTCATATAAGTCGGTCTCCCACGAGAAACTCCAGCGTACGGTCCAGTCGGATGTGCGGGAATGTGGCGACGGAGCCTGCTTCAACGGATGTCTCTAGCAGGGGTGGACGGAAGCGCACGAATTTCAGTTCCCCTTCCAGCGAGCCCTCAAGGGCTGCTGCTGGATCATCCGGCAAGTCACCGGGAAAAATCGCCGCTTCCGATGTGCCGTCAAACTCTTCTCCGGCCACTTGCTCACCCGCAATTGGCGTGCCGGCAATACAGTCCAGCGTCTCGCCGTCCTGTTTGACGCTTGCCTCCCGGGTGGCACGAATGGCGGCGATTGCGGCTACATCAATCTGCGCGCCGGCAAACTCTGCCCGCTTGGCGGCGTCGGCAACAATCAGGCCCAGCACGTTCTCCAGCTTGTCATGGCTGGAATGGTGTAACAGGTCAGACTTGGTCGCGGCGAACAGGATGCGATCCGCGCGCCTGCCAAACACTGCCGATGCCCAGGAATTCGCACCTTGCCTGAAACAGGACAACACATCCGTCAGTGCTGCTTTGAGATCATTTACCGCCGCCGGACCCGCATTAAGTGCACTCAAGGTGTCGACCAGAACAATCTGGCGGTCGAGGCGGGCAAAATGATTGTAGAAGAACGGCTCCACGATGCGGCTGACATAGGCATTGTAACGGCGCTCCATCAAGGCGTGCATGGAACCATCTTGTGCCGTGGTGGCCGGATCGAGTGGCAAGGGTGCAAATGTCAGCAGCGGCGAGCCTTCCAGATCACCCGGCATCAGAAAACGCCCCGGCGGCAGGGTGGACAGGGATACTTCATCAGACCGGCACGATGCCAGGTAGGCCGTGAACAGCTTGGCCGCCTTTCGCGCCGCCGCTTCATCGGCGGGCGCTGTCGCATCGAGCGTTTTCAGGTGCGCCAGCCATTTCTTTGCCAGTGACCGGCGCGGTTCCTTTCGGCTGGCTTCCATCGTTGCCGCAGACCATTGCGCATATGACTGTGTCATCAACGGCAAATCGAGCAGCCATTCGCCGGGATAATCGATAATGT
>JABDRA010000694.1 GCA_013041995.1 Anderseniella sp.
AACACCAAGCTGACCAAGCGGACCGGATGGGCACCGAAAGGCCAGCGATACCGGACTCACGCGCCGTTTGGGGCACCTATCTCAAACAGTCAACCCGCCGACTTTTTCAACGGAATACGAACCAAGCGGACACAGAGACTGTGTCCACCAAAGTGCCACCATCAAACGCCTTTCATCTCTATTTGCTTTGATAGGAGCTCAACAAGCGTCAAATCTCCCCGCGACGCTTGCGCTCGGCATCATTCCATGCTGTCAGCGCTTGATAGTCGGGCACGAAGCCCAGACCTTTTTGCGCATCGGACGACACAGCGTCCTGCGATGTGATCACGTCGACCAGTGCCGGCGCATTGGCGATGGCGCGTTCGATTGCTGCCGGCAGATCGGTCGGATCTTCCACCCGTTCGCCATGCGCGCCCAGCGCACGCGCCATTGCCGCATAGTCTGCATGGCGCAGGGTGGTGCCGACGACGCGGCCGCCGTAATTGGTGTCCTGGTCGAAGCGTTCGATGTTCCAGGCGGCATTGTTGGATACGATGAATACCGGCTTGGCGCCGTGCCGCACGGCGGTGTCGATCTCCATGGCGTTGAGGCCGAAGGCGCCGTCGCCGTTCACCGAGATTACCTGTCTGTCCGGGTACGCCAGGCTTGCTGCCACCGCGAAAGGCACGCCGACGCCGAGACAGCCGAACGCGCCGGCATCCATGTAGGTTGATGCCTGCAATCCGATGCGCGCAAAGCTCAACAGATCACCGCCATCGGCAATGGCGATGTAGTCCGGATCGGCCTTTTGCCTGATGGCATCGAAAATGGCCAGTGGATGTATCTTGCCGTCTGCGCCGGTCTGTGGCGTTTTTGACGTCTCGCCCCTTGTGGTGCGCTCCTTCTGTTTTGCGCGCAGGCCGTCAAGCCAGGCTCCGTCACGATCACCCGCATCATTGCCGAGCGCTTCGGTAATGGCGTCCAGCGCCAGCCCGACATCGCACATCAGTTCAGGCTGCCCGCGGCGGTTGTCGATCAGTTCCCCCGCTGTATCGGAGATGCGAATGAAACGGGCTTCGCCAAATACGGCCGGTGAGCCATATGCCACCTGGTAATCCAGCTTGCGGCCCAGCACGACGACGAGGTCGGCCTGGCCCATCACCGCACCACGCACGGCGCCGGCACTGGCGGGATGGTTTGCAGGAACGAGCCCCCGGCTTTCCTGGGTGTCCAGGTAAAGCGCATCAACCGCATCAAGAAACCGCACAATTTCGGTGCCGGCGCCGCGGGCGCCGCGGCCGGAAATGACCAGCGGACGTCGGGCATCGCGGATTGCATCAACGGCCTGCGCCACCGCTTCAGGGGCTGGCCGTGGCTTGTGCACTTCGGTGCCGTTGAGCCATTCGTCCAGCGCCAGTTGCGGCTGTACACGGGTGCGCAACACATCGGTCGGGATCTCGATATAGGACGGACCCGGTTCGCCCATGGCGCCCATGGCGCGGGAGACCGCCTCATCCATTTCGCGCAATACCTGATCGGCCACCCGTGCGGTGCGCGAGTAGCGCGTAACAGGCTTGAGTATGTCGGTGTGAGGAATGTCCTGCAGCGGCCCCATATTGGCCTGCGGGCGCGATGTGCACCCGCCGATCAGCAATACGGGAACTCTCGCGAGAGAGGCATTTGCCATCGATGTCACCGTATTGGTCACACCGGGCCCGGCTGTCACCATGGCGACGCCGAACCCGCCCGTCAGTTCCGCATGGGCGTGGGCCATGTGCACGGCGGCGCGCTCGTCGCGGACATCGACAATTCGAATGCCGGCCTGCGCCGCATAGTCCCAGATCGGCTGTATGTGGCCGCCCTGCAGGCCGAATATGCGGTCAACACCGCGTGCTTTCAGTGACTTGGCGATCCAGGACGCAACACTGAGCGGATCATCGTTCAGGTCTACGCGTGGAATATCTCGGGCACTGACGGTCATTTTCAATTCCTCTTGATTGAGATAGTCAACTGAGCTGTTCGCGCAGCAGCCGGTGCAGGATCTTGCCGGTGGCGTTACGCGGCATTCGCTCCGGTTCAATGAACACGATCGAACGCGGGCGCTTGTAGCCGGCCAGCTTCTCCCGGCACCAATCGGTTAGAACGGTTTCGTCGATTGCTTTGCCTGCGCGGCGGACCACGGCGGCCGTGACGCGCTCACCCCATTTGTCGTCGGGCAGACCGATTACGGCGGCGTCGGCCACGGCCGGATGACTGCCGATTACCGCTTCCACTTCAGATGGGTAGACATTCTCGCCACCAGTGATGATCACGTTGTTCTTGCGGTCGATCAGCTTGATGAACCCGTCTTCATCGCGAATGGCAATGTCTCCCACGGTCATGTAGGTGCCGCGAAAGGCTTCGGCGGTTTTGTCGGGGTTGTTCCAGTAGCCTGTGAAGGAGTATGGCGAGCAGGAATAGAGCTCACCCGGCTGGCCGTCCGGCACTTCGTTGCCGTCATCATCCATGAGTTTTATCGCTGCTGAACCGATGGTCTCCCGGCCCACGCTGCCCAGCTTGTCAAACTGTTCATTCGGATGCAGCATCGTCACCCATCCGCCCTCCGTTGAGCCGTACAGTTCGAACAGGCCGGTGTTGGGAAACATATCCATCACCGCACGTTTGGTGTCGGCGCGGGCCGGCGCGGAAGAGATCATGAGTTTTTCAACCCGGTCAAAGCTCGCGGTGCCGCGCTCATGCATCGGCACATCCAGCATCATCGTGTAGTGGGTCGGCACCAGCGAGGTAAAGGTAATGCCATACTCTCCCATGGTGCGCAGGCACAGACCGGGATCGAAACTGGCTTTGGAGAATATTGTAACCGACGCGCCGGAGTAAACGAACGCGGCAAAGAAAAACAGCGAGTTTGCATGGCACATGGGCATCACCAGAAGGGCATTGTCGGCCCGCCTGATAGCCAGTTCCACTGCCGTCATCAGCGCCAGCATGGCTATGCCGCGATGGGTGCGGATGGCGCCCTTGGGCCGGCCGGTCGTGCCCGAGGTGTACATCAGGCACCAGGGATCGTCGGGTGAGACGTCAACTGCCGGCTCATCGGCTCTTGCACGCCCGATGAGGTCTTCATAGGCTTGCCATTCGCCATCAGCATTGCCGTTGCCGATCAGCACAAACCGGTCTGCCGCAATGTCCAGCTTGTCGCGCACAGCTGCGATAGTGCCGGCCAGGACATCCTCAACGATAAGGGCGCGTACGCCGGAATTTTCGGCAATATACTGGGCTTCCGGCCCGGTCAGGCGGAAATTGACGGGAACCGCAACGATGCCGGACTTTGCGGCCGCTGCGAAAATTTCAACCCATTCCACCCGATTGTAGGCGAGGATGGCGACCCGGTCACCCGTCGCCAGGCCCATCTCTGTAAGGGCATTGGCCAACCGGCAGGCGCGCTCGTTCCATTGGCGAAAGGACATCGCCCGATCAAGGTCACGCGCGCCGATGCGATTGGGTTGCAGTCGGGCCTGGGCAGACAGGACCTGACCGACATTGAGCGGCTCGGTGGCGGTCATGACGGGGTCGCTCCATCGCTGGTATTGGCCGCCAGCAGGTCTGCAGCGCGGATTGCATGTTTGCGCATCAGTTTTTCGGCCCGCTTCTTGTTGCCGGCCAGGGCGGCATCCACGATTGCCTCATGCTGGCGCCAGATGTCATAGGGCGGCTCGGCCTTGCGCAGGACATCACCCATGACCCGGCGCAGGAAGCGCCAGTGCGGTTCGGCAGTTGCGGAAAGCAAAGAGTTCCCGGAAACGTCATAGAAAAGCTGATGGAATGCCTCGTCCTGGCGGATCATCTCCGGGACATCGCCTTTCTTCACTGCCTTGTCGCCGGCGGCCAGTATCGCGCGGGCCTTCCTCTCGAACGCCTTGCGGGCCGCGTCATCCTTTGCCAGGCGCCGGGCACAGTGACGCGCGGAAAGCCCATCCAGCAAGGCTCGCACCTCATAGTGGTGATGCATGAGATCAATATCCAGATGCGAGACACGCAATCCCCGCTTTCCAACCTCTTCCACTAGCCCGTCGGCCTTCAGCAGCGCCATGGCCTGCTGCACCGGCTGACGGGAAACCCCAAGCCGGGCCGCCAGTTCCTCCTGCTTCAAATGAGTGCCGGGTGTCAGCCTGCCACCGCAGATCTCGTCCAGGATCGCTTCATAGACCTGTTCTGCGAGCGCCGGTGCTGTCTGGATGAGGTTCATATTACTGAATACCGAATTCTGAATTCAATAATTCTAACCCCCCTTGGACATCAGAGTCAATTGCTGCAACGCAGAGGTCGTTGCCCCGATTGATCGGTGGCGGCTTCTGACTTATTGCCACCACTGAATTGCGTCGAGCGGATGCCAGCAAAGGGCTGAATTCGTTGAAAAAGTCGGTTCAGAAAGTTGTTCTTGAGATGTCTGGAAAATAGGTGAATCACGTTCGGTTACGCGGTTTGTGGCTGTTTGTTAATTGGGAAGAGTTTTGCCAGCTTTCTGAGGTTCTGGGCGGTAGGTGCTGTCGGAGCAGATGGTTGGTGTTTTCGGTTGACCCGCATTGCTAAGGTGACTGAGGGTCGCAAAAATACCCCCCTACATCTGTCGCGATGTAGCTGTTATTTGCGCCACCGATTAGGTCGCCTTGCCAGCGCACAGCACCGCAAAAAAACGCCCCGTCAGATCACTCAGCAAGACCTGCCTCCGCTTCAGTCTTCGGCCGTCCGTAGTGCACAAAAGCCACCAGGCAGGTTGCAAAGGCGGACAATTCTAGCGCTGCGGGACGTCATTCAACCCTTTGCTGCAATAGCCTTTTGGGGGTCGTGGAATGGGATTGGAACGACTTTGCACTGCCGTTCTTTTGCGCTTGTGACAACATGAAGCTCATGACCAGCTTCTGAATGTTCGATCGCGACCATGCCCAATGCGATGTTCTTCTCCAGCCTGGGCGAGTAAATTGCAGACGAGACATAGCCGACTTTGACGTCGTCCTTCATGATCGGCCAATACGAGTCATTCGAACCCTCCAACGGTGCGCCTCCAACTTCCAGCCCGACAAAGTATTGCGAAACACCCTTTGCCTTGATCTTTTCCAATGCTGCTCTGCTGACGAAGTCTGCTTTCATGTCCAGATTGACCAGACGGTCCATTCGCATCTCAAACGGATTATTCATAAGGTTCATGTCAGCGTGGTATGACAACATGCCGGCTTCTATGCGGCGAATGCTGGATGTGTGGCCCGGCTTCAGACCCAGCGGCTCACCGACCGCCATCAGGTGTTCCCAAAGCTTGTCGCCTGCTGACCCGTCGCGCAAAAAGATTTCATAACCAAGTTCGCTGGACCAGCCCGTGCGGGAAATGATCAGTGGCACACCGTTCCAATCATATTCCATGAACCAATAGTATTTTAGCTCGGTTGGCGTGTCGCCGAATGCTGCCCGCAGAATGTCACGCGATTTGGGACCCTGAAGCTGAAGCGGCGACACATCGGGCTCCGTGATCTGGACATCCATCCCTGAATTTACCGCCAGACCCTTGGCCCAAAGCAGGACATCTGTATCTGCAATCGACAGCCAATAATGATCTTCTGCCAGCTTCAGCAATATCGGGTCATTGATGATCCCGCCGTCCTGATCGGTGATGAGTACATATTTGCATTGACCAGTCTTGCAAGTCGAAAGGTCACGACAGCTCAGGAATTGGGTGAATCGGGCAGCGTCCGGCCCTTTGATTTCAACTTGCCGTTCCACAGACACGTCACACAGGATCGCATCTTTGACCAGGTTCCAGAAGTTCTGAACAGGGTCGCCAAAATCCCGGGGGATATACATGTGGTTATAGACAGAAAACCCTTTTGCGCCCCAACGCAATGCCGCGTCAGAGTAGGGAGATTTTCGGACCTGTGTTCCGAAGCTGAATTTGGAAAAAGTTTGCTGTGTGGGCATTGCGACTGCTTTCATTGTATTGTGCGATTTTTGGTGGCTAACAGCGAGAAAGTTCTGGACAATCGTAGGTCATTCGCCTGTCCATTCAGGCATGGGCTCCTTGCGTGTGAAGGCGCCGATTCCAGCTTCCGTATCGCGCGCCATCATGTTTTCCGCCATTACGCGTCCGGCAAAGGCATAGGCCTCGTCCAAAGGCATTGCGGCTTGTTCATAAAAGGCACGTTTTCCGATCTTGACTGCCGCGGGCGATTTGTCAGCGATGATGCGTGTCATTTCCATCGATGTTTTTTCCAGCGCCTCGCGCGGTACGACACGATTCACCAAGCCCATTTCGGCCACGCGTGATGCGGGTAGGAATTGCCCCAGAAGCAGCATCTCCATCGCCAGTTTGCGCGGCACGTTGCGGCTTAGTGCAACCATGGGCGTAGAGCAGAACAGTCCGATATTGACGCCCGAAGTCGCGAAGGTCGCATCCTCCGCCGCCACTGCCAAATCGCAGGACCCAACGAGTTGGCATCCTGCTGCAGTTGCGATCCCCTTAACTTCCGCAATCACCGGCTGTGGCAAACGCACAATCCGCTGCATCATTGCAGAACAAGTGGCAAAGAGGTCCTGGAAGTATTGAAACCCGCTATCCGCGTCCGCTCTGCGAGCGGTCATTTCCTTAAGGTTGTGACCTGCGCAGAAATGATTGCCAGCCGAACGCAGGATCACCGCCTTGACCGAGCGATCCTCGACAATTTGGTCGAGAGCATCCGATAAAGCCGCCGGTCTGACATCAACGCTTATGGAACCAATTAACAGTATCGCATAAGAGAGGCTTTTGCTGCGATCCGCTCCGGTGGTGTCCGACCAGAGGAGCATTG
>JABDRA010000698.1 GCA_013041995.1 Anderseniella sp.
GGTAACTGCTGATGGCACTGCGGGTGCGCGGACCGATCGTGCCGCTGGTGCCGCCGGTATCGAATCCGCGCGCACTCAACAGCTCCTGCAGTTCACGGTTATCAGACCGCGACAGAAGCTTCATGTCCGTTGGCCAGTTGGCAACAAACGGACCCTTGCCGGCCAGCCTGTCTCCCAGGTGGGCCACAGCCAGCGCATATGAAATTGACCTGTTGTAGGCCAGAATGGCATCAAAGTTCCGGGTCACCAGGAATGCAGGTCCGTGTCTGCCGACCGGCAGCAGCAGCCTGGCGCGGACATCGGCAACGCCGAACCTGCGCTGTCCGGCCGGCTGCACGCCCAGCTTCGCCCATGCGGCAACAGAACGCGTCCCGTCCTTGCCGGCCATGCGATAATTGAAACCGCGCGGCAGGCGGACTTCCCAACCCCACGGCATATGGTTCTTCCAGCCGCGCTTCTTCAGATAGTTGGCAGTTGACCCAAGCGCATCCGGCACCGAATTCCAGATGTCGCGCTTGCCGTCACCCGTCATGTCAACCGCATAGGCATTATAGGTCAGCGGAATAAACTGGGTGTGGCCCATTGCGCCGGCCCAGGAGCCGGTAAACTGGTCCAGTGAAATATCGCCGCTTTGCAAAATATCCAGCGCACCCAGCAATTGTTTGCGGCCATATTTCTTGCGCTGGCCGGAAAACGCCATGGTGGCAAGCGAGCGGATGACACTCATCTTGCCGGTAAAACTGCCGAAATTTGTCTCCATGCCCCAGATCGACGCGACAATGTATTTGTCAACACCATAGCGCCGCTCGACCGCCTGCAAAGCCCGTGCATGGGTCTCCTGCATCGACTTGCCCCGGGCAATCCGGTCAGCAGACACGCGCTTGTCGATATAGGTCCAGATCGGTGTTGAAAATTCAGCTTGGCTGGTCTGGCGCGCGAAGATGCGGGGGTCCGGCGTCACGCCGGCGAAAGCCTGCCTGTAGAGGTTTGGCGAAATACCCTTGCGCCGTGCTTCCGGCCACAGGTCCTCAACAAACTGGTCAAACGCCGCGTTGCGGCTCAGGGCTTCCAGCGCACCAATGTCCAGGCTGCGCGACGCGGTCGCGCCAAGCCCGAGACCCGCCAGTAGAACTGACAGCGCCGCAAATCCACTAAGAGAAAGTCCAAGCTTTTTCATTCTTCCACCAAGCTCCCGCATCAGCCATTGCGCTGTTGCAGGTGTTTTTCCCAGGCAAGCGCACCTGCCACGATAAAATCCAGATCGTCATGTTGAGGCTGCCATTCAAGTACCGACCGCGCCCGGTCGGCATTGGCAATTATTTCTGCCGCATCACCGGCCCGCCTCGGCGCATCGCGTACATCCAGGGCGAGACCGGCAGCGCGTTCCACTGCGCCGAGCACATCGAGCACCGAATAACCTCGACCATATCCACAGTTGAAAAGCTGGCTTTCGGCACCGCTGCGCAAATATGTCAGCGCATTGACATGGGCCCGCACAAGATCACTGACATGGACATAGTCGCGCAGGCAGGTGCCATCAGGCGTATCATAGTCTTTGCCGAAAACCTGGAGATGATCACGCTGGCCCAATGCCGTCTCGCACGCCACCTTGATCAGATGGGTTGCCCGCGGTGTTGACTGACCGCTTCGGCCCTTCGGGTCAGCGCCTGCCACGTTGAAATATCTCAGCGCGACATAGGTCAGATCGTGCGCAATCGACGCATCACGCAACATCAGTTCGGTCATCAGTTTTGATGTGCCATATGGCGATATAGGCAACAGATCATCATCTTCGCGCACCGGGACGTTCTTCGGGTTGCCATACACGGCAGCCGTCGAGGAAAAAATGAAATGCGGCACGCCTGCTTTCACGGCACTGTGGATCAGTGAGCGCGACTTGACGGTATTGTTCAGGTAATATCCAAGCGGGTCAGACACGCTATCGGGCACAATGATGGAGCCTGCAAAGTGAATGATGGCATCCACATTGTGTTCATTGACGATATTCAGCGTCAGCTCTTCATCCCCGATATCGCCCTCAATCAACCTGGCCTGCGGTGCAACAGCCCACGGCATTCCGGTAGACAGGTTGTCAAGCACAACGACGTCGTGTCCCGCATCGCACAGTGCCAGCACCATATGCGAGCCGATATAGCCTGCTCCGCCTGTGACCAGAACACTCATTTGCAGATTGCTTCCCAGATTGCTTCTGTTGATTTCAGCCCGAATCACGGACCCTGCATGAAGACTGATTGTGCTAACAAAACCCAAACAAACCGTTTAGAAAGCTTTACTATTCAAGCTTCGGCTCCAATGAGGCTTCACACAGAACCAAGGCAGTTTAGGGGAAGGCGTCAGCACCATGAGCGGCAAGATCAAAAAGGCTGTATTTCCAGTGGCAGGACTTGGCACGCGGTTTCTGCCCGCGACCAAGGCTGTTCCGAAAGAAATGCTGACGATTGTGGACCGTCCGGTCATCCAGCTCGCGGTTGACGAAGCGCGCGAAGCCGGTATTGAGCATTTCATCTTCGTGACCGGGCGCAACAAGGCGGTTATCGAGGATCACTTCGACAAGCAGTTTGAACTTGAAGAAACGCTCAAGCGCCGCAACAAGAACGTCGAGCTCGAAATTCTCCAGTCAGACCTGCCCGGCGCGGGCCAGACCAGTTTCACCCGCCAGCAGGAACCGCTCGGCCTTGGCCACGCGGTGTGGTGTGCGCGTGAGCTTGTCGGCAACGAGCCGTTTGCGCTGTTGCTGCCTGACATGTTCATTCACGGGTCGCCGGGGTGCCTGGCACAGATGATGACGGTCTATGACGCCCACGGCGGCAATGTCATTGCCGTGGAAGAAGTACCCCGCGACCAGGTACATAAATATGGTGTGGTGGGTGTCGGTGCTGATGCCGGTGCGGGCTTTGAGATTACGTCGATGGTCGAAAAACCGAAGCCCGAGGATGCGCCGTCAAATCTGATCATTTCGGGACGCTACATTCTGCAGCCTGAGATCTTCGACCTGCTGGACAAGCAAACCGCCGGTGCCGGCGGAGAAATTCAGCTGACCGACAGCATGCTCAAACTGATGGATCAGCAGGATTTCTACGGCCTGAAGTTTACCGGAACCACCTATGATTGCGGTGACAAGGTCGGTTTTCTGGCGGCCAATGTTGCACTCGGCCTGTCACGCCCCGACATAAGCCCGCAATTCACCCAAGTGCTGAAGCAGATTATCGCAAACAACGGCGGACTGGATTAGACTTGGTCTGAATCGGTGTTTTCACGCAGGCTCGGTTTCCAGCACCATGTCGGACCCGCCGATGATACGCACTCTGGAACCGGCCGGTGCGTCAGTGCCGGTCACCCGCCATAGCGCATCATCCATGCGCACCTTGCCTTCGCCGTTCACGATGGCTTCATGCAACACCGCGGTGCGGCCGACAAATGCATTCACGCGCTGGTTCAGGTACGGCAGGTTGACCTCATCCGTTGCCCGGGTTCTCACATAGCGCCGACCGAGCAGAAGATAGACAACGGAGAGCACGACGAATAGGATAACCTCCATCTGCCAGGTCAGGCCGAGAAAAAGGTCAGCAATGCCGACGCTCAATGCAGCCAGACCAAACCAGACGAGAACAATGCTGGTGGCGACCAGCTCGCTGACCAGCAGCACACCGGCGATGATCCACCAGGTCCAGTCTCCAAAAATGCCCAGAATTTCAGCCATCGGGTACCGCCTCTATTGCTTCACTCTCGGCACGCTTGCGCCACGCTGCGCACTGCCGGTGCGTTGTGCGCCGCCACCACCGTGACCGAATGCTTCCTTGGCGATTTCGGCGACGCCTGCAACCGATCCGATCAAGCTGGAGGCTTCAACCGGCAGCATCAGCAATTTCTGGTTCGGCGATTTGGCAATGCTTTCCAGCGCCTTGATATAATTGTTGGCAACGAAATAATTGACCGCCTGAACATCGCCTTCGGCAATGGCAACCGACACCATGCGGGTAGCATTTGCTTCCGCTTCAGCTGCACGCTCACGCGCCTCGGCATCGCGGAACGCGGCTTCACGCCGGCCTTCCGCATCCAGCATGATCGCCTGCTTTTCACCTTCGGCTTTCAGAATGGCCGATTCACGCGCACCCTGAGCTTCCAGAATGGAGGCACGCTTGTCACGCTCTGCCTTCATCTGCCGGGCCATGGAATCAACCAGGTCGCGCGGCGGGTTGATGTCCTTGATGTCGATGCGGGTCATCTTGACGCCCCATGGCGAGGTTGCCTGGTCGACCACGCCCAGAATTGCATGGTTGATCTCGTCACGCTGTGACAGCAGGCTGTCCAGGTCCATCGACCCCATGACGGTACGGATATTGGTCATGGTGATATTGAGAATGGCATTTTCCAGCCGGTTGACTTCATAGGTTGCCTTGGCTGCATCGAGCACCTGAAAGAACGCCACACCGTCGACCTGCACCATGGCATTGTCCTTGGTGATGACCTCCTGGCTCGGCACTTCCAGCACCTGCTCCATCATGTTCATCTTGGAACCGATCCGGTCGACGAACGGCAGGATAATACCAAGGCCCGGACCCAGCGTTTTCACGTAACGGCCAAATCGTTCAACGGTGTACTCAAAACCCTGAGGCACGGTCGTAATCGCCTTGAACAGGGTAATGACCGACAGTGCAAGCAGCACCAGAACGAAAACACTGAAACCTTCAAGCATAAAACCAATCCTCATCTGAAAAGACGCATCCGTCTGCCAATTCGCGGCAGACTGGATGAAATTGGTTAAAAACTACTTTGATTCGTCTTTCGTCCGGCGCAAATTCGTCAGCTTGCACAAACGGCAGGGAGACCAGCCTCAAACCCAGCCGGACAATTCCCGGTCAATCAGCCGCTTCAGCATTTTTATCGACGCCTTGCTGTCATTGAGACACGGTGCCACGGAGAAATTCTCCCCGCCATTCTCCATGAAGGTTTCCATCACACCGATGGCAATTTCCTCAAGTGTTTCAACACAGTCAGATGAAAAGCCCGGCGTTATGACGACGACGTTCTTGACCCCGTCCATCGCCAGTTGTTCGATTGTCTTGTCGGTATAAGGCTGCAGCCATTCTTCCGTCCCGAACCGGGACTGGAAGGTGATGATCAACTCGCCTTGCTTCATGCCCATTCGCTCACGTAAAAGCCGGGCGGTCTTCTGGCAATGGCAATGATAGGGATCACCGCGCATCAGGTATGATTTCGGCAACCCGTGGAACGAGGCCACAACAACGTCCGGCTTGTAATCGAGTGATTTCAGGTGCGCCTTCAGACTGGTTGCAAGTGCGTCGATGTAAGCCGGGTCATCATGATAGGGCGGCACCGTGCGGATGGCCGGCTGCCACCGCATCTCTTTCAACGTGTCATAGGATTTATCGAGCGCCGTTGCGGTTGTGGTGGCTGAATATTGCGGGTAGAGCGGAAACAGCAAGACTTTGTCACACCCTAAGCTTTTCAGGTGCTCGATGCGTTCCTTCACCGGCGGCATGCCATAGCGCATGGCCCAGTCAACCACGATATCCGTATTTCCCGAGTACAGCTTGCTCAATTGCTCGGATTGCGACCGGGTGATCGTTTTCAACGGAGACTCATTGCGCTCCTTGTTCCAGATCTGTTCATAGGCGTGGCCCGATTTACTGGGCCGGAACGTCAATACGATGCCATTCAGGATAACCCACCATAGCGCCCGGTTTGTCTCGATCACCCGCGGGTCTGACAGAAACTCCTTCAGGTAGCGCCGCATTGGCCAGTAACTTGTGGCCTCGGGCGTTCCCAGGTTCATGATGAGAATACCAATCTTGCCGCCAACGACGGGCGGATGGTCGGCAGGCAGCACAGCTGCATGTTGGTTGGATTTGTCCAGCATCGTCTTCCAGGTATCGCTTTCAATCAGGGTCGTTTTAGGTGTTACGGTTAAAAACCACAAACCTGACGGTCTTTAAAGTGCCAGAGTGGCTTAATGAGCCCCGACCCTTAGCGTACGGCTCTCACAACATAACAGATCAGGCGGCGGCAGGACGATCGTCCGATATCACCTTCCCGTCATTTTCCAGACTACCTACGCCAACAAGTTCAACCTGTCCACGTATCTTGCAGATCTTTTGCATGGTCTGGGCAACCGCATCTTCCAGGCCATCTGCCGGATTGCTGCATTCTGCCTGCAGTACAAGGGTGTCCTGTTCATTGCTGCGCCCGACGACAAGGCGCAGTTTGCCAAGCTCGGGATGGGCCTTGCCGATGTCTGCGACCTGTGAGGGATGAACGAACATGCCCTTTACCTTTGTGGTCTGGTCCGCCCTGCCCATCCAGCCCTTGATGCGTTGGTTGGTGCGTCCACAAGGGCTTGCACCCGGCAGAATTGCAGACAAGTCTCCAGTACCGAAGCGGATCATCGGATAGGTTTTGTTGAAGTTGGTCACCACCACCTCACCAACCTCGCCTTCGGCAACGGGCTCATTGGTGCCGGGACGCACGATCTCCAGGATCACGCCCTCATCGACGATCATGCCCTCCACCGCCTCGCTCTCATACGCGATAACGCCGACGTCTGCGGTGGCATAACACTGCAATACGCTGACCCCGCGGCTGGCATATTCTTCGCGAAGGCTCGGAAACAATGCCCCGCCTGAAACCAGCGCCCGCTTGATCGACGATACATCGCGACCGGTTTCCGCGGCCTTGTCCTGCAGGATTTTCAGAAAGTCAGGCGTGCCGGTGAACCCGACAGGTTTCAGCGCCTCGATATTGTCCATCTGCAGTTCGGTATTGCCGATACCGGCAGGGATCACCGCGCATCCCAGCGCACGAGCGCCTTCGTCGAGAATGAAGCCGCCCGGTGTCAGATGGTAGGCAAAGCAATTGTGCACCATGTCACCCGGCCTGAAACCGGCCGCAAACAGTGCACGCGCCCCGCGCCAGGGATCAGCGGCAAGTCCCATCGGTTCGAAAATCGGGCCCGGTGACATGAACACCCTGCCCCAGGTTTCCGGACCGCCCGGGGTGAAACCACCGAATGGCGGTTCTGCCGCCTGCAGGTCTTTCAGTTCGGTCTTGCGCAATACCGGCAACTGCGCCAGTGCCTGTCTGTCTGTAATCTTGGATGGCTGCACACCTGCCAGGTAGCGTTTCCAGCCGGGCGCGCTCATCGCATATACGATCTGAGCCGGCAGATCCTTGAAAAGTTGCGCCTCGCGCTCGTTGTGATCGCGCGTCTCCAGCTCATCGAAATACGAAGTCATAATGTCAGTTCCAAACTGTCTTGAGCGAGATCTTTACCCCGGTAATCAGGCCAGCCAGCGCTTGCGCCGCTTGTAGGCTTTCACATTCTTGAACGAGCGCCGGTTCTCGCCCGACACGCCAAGATAGAATTCCTTCACGTCTTCATTGTCACGCAGCGCTGAGGCTTCCCCGTCCAGCACCACCCGGCCGTTCTCCAGAATATAACCGTACTTGGCATAGCGCAGCGCAACATTGGTATTCTGCTCGGCCAGCAGGAAGGATACACCTTCGTTCTCATTCAGTTTTTTGACGATCTCGAATATTTCCTCGACCAGTTGCGGTGCCAGGCCCATGGATGGCTCATCCAGCAGGATAGTCGTCGGACGCGACATCAGCGCCCGCCCGATGGCACACATCTGCTGCTCGCCACCGGACGTGTAGCCGGCCTGCGAGGTGCGGCGCTCGCGCAACCGCGGAAAATAGTTATAGACCATCTCAAGGTCCTGGGCGATTGCCGCGCGCCCGTCGCGCCGGGTAAAGGCACCGGTCAGGAGATTGTCTTCGATGGTCAGATGTTCAAAACAGTGACGGCCTTCCATCACCTGGATGCATCCGCGCTTCACCATCTCGTTGGGCGTAAGCTGGTCGCACCGCTCGCCCTTGAACTCAATGGTTCCCTTGGTCACGTCGCCGCGTTCTGCACGCAGCAGGTTCGATACCGCTTTCAGGGTCGTTGTCTTGCCGGCACCGTTTGCACCCAGCAAGGCTGTAATTCCGCCCAGCGGCACATCAAGTGACACGCCCTTCAGCACCAGAATGACGTGATTGTAGATCACCTCAATATTGTTGATCGACAGAACAGGTTGTGCGGTTTGTGCCTCAGTGTCTTGGGCAGCAAGGGTTTCGGCCATGGACAAACGCCTTCAATTGGATACCGGGGTCATCAGCCCCGCCTGCCCGGATAAGGCAGGCGGGGCAATTTCGTGAAATTTTGGACTACGTCACCGCGATCAGTTGCAGGTCTGTGTCTGCCATTCAGGCTTGTCTGCCAGATACTGATCGGCAGCAGCTTCCAGAAGCGGCCGCACAACAGCCGTGTCAGGCGCAATCGGGTCTGAAATCTTCACCCAGTCCTTGCCGTCCCACTGCTGGATGAACACTGATCCGGCACCTTCATGGTCCTTGCACGAGCCCTTGATCGGAGCCGTAAAGCCTTCAAGGCCAAGCTCTTTCAAGCGCGCTTCCGACAAGTCAAAGGTCTCAAAGCCATCACGCAGGTCTGCACCTGTAATGACCTTTTTGCCGGTCTTTTCCTGCGCTGCGCGAATGCCTTCGGCAATCAGCACCGAGTTGAACAGGCCACGGTTGTACAGGACATCGCCAACCAGATCTTTACTGGCAACCTGGCTGCCGCCCTTGTCGACGACATGCTTGATCACATCCTGAAGTGCCGGGAAGTCGGCACCGACACCGGAGAAGTTGGCGGCCTTGTAGCCCTTGCCAACTTCACCGACCGAACGCAGATCCGAGTGCGCGCCGGCCCACCAGTTGCCGATGAACTGGTCCAGCGGATACTTGATCTTGGCTGCTTCCTTGACGGCTGTGGCGTTCATCGCACCCCAACCCCACATGATCATGTAGTCCGGACGTTCCTTGCGGACGTTCAGCCATTGTGAGCCCTGGTTCTGCATTTCCTTCACGCCAACCGGGAACTTGGCAACTTCAAAGCCCTGATCCTTGGCCAACTGCTCGAGCAGCGGAATGGGTTC
>JABDRA010000699.1 GCA_013041995.1 Anderseniella sp.
GGTAACCGGGGGAAAAAATGCAATCTCACTGGCATCTCCGAGCGGATGGTCAAGTGCCACGTGCTCCTGGTCCACTGCTGCCCGGATAACCCGCATATCGGCGAATGCCGCGGCATAGCCTTCGTCGCGGGTCGCCAGATGGGCCGCAAGATCAGCCACGGTGGTCACATCGGCAGGTACTTCGATCATTTCCTCGCCCGTACCGGTACGCTGGCGCACCCAGGCAAAATACAGCACCTTCATTCGTCTTCTTCCATGACATGCTTCACACCGGCACGGAAATAATCATAGCCTGTGTAAAGCGTTGCAACGGCGGCAATCCATAAAAACGTCAGTCCGATCGTGGAGGTATGATGAAATACCTTGTCACCGGCAGGCCCGACAATCAGAAAACCAATGGCGATCATCTGAAAGGTGGTTTTCCACTTTGCCAGCTGTGTGACGGGAACAGACACCCGGACTTCGGCGAGAAACTCGCGCAGGCCGGACACCAGTATCTCGCGGCACAGTATGATGATCGCTGCCCAGATGTGCACGCCCTTGATTTCACCGGTATACGTAACCGCCAGCAGAACCGACGCTATCAACAGCTTGTCGGCGATAGGGTCCAGCATTTTGCCAAGCGAGGACTGCTGCTGCCAGATGCGGGCCAGATATCCGTCAAGAAAATCGGTGATCGCGGCAATGATGAAGATCGCCACTGCAATCCAGTGGTTGATATCACCGCCATAGATCAGCAGCCCCACCACTACCGGCACTGCCGCAATGCGCAGATAGGTCAGGATGTTGGGCAGCCAGGTGGCCACGTTGCCGCGCCGGTTCGGATGCCTGATTTTGTCAGCGCCAGCGCTCAAGTTTCACCCTCGTGGAAATAACCGTATATGGCAGTTGCCAGACTTTTGCTGATTCCTTCAACCTGCTCGAGATCAGCCACCGATGCGCCCGAAACAGCCCGCGCTGATCCAAAGGCGCGAAGAAGTGCTTTTTTGCGTCCCGGTCCGATACCGCCAATCTCGTCAAGAGGATTGGCAAGTGCTGCCTTGGCCCGCTTGGCCCGGTGTGTACCGATGGCAAATCTGTGTGCTTCATCACGCAACCTTTGCACATAATACAACACCGGGTCACGTTGTTCGAGCATGAAAGGCGCTTTGCCCGACACATGAAACTGTTCACGCCCGGCATTGCGGTCCGGCCCCTTCGAGATACCGGCGACCGGAACATCCTTGACACCCAGTTCTTTCAAAACCTCCTGGACGGCTGAAAGCTGGCCCTTGCCACCGTCAATCAGCAACAGGTCCGGCCACGTGCCGACGCTGGTGTCGTCGACGCTCATGTCATCGGCGCCTGTGTCACCCGGTGACAAATTCTCATCGGCTTGCGCAGGGCGATCACCGTGTTCTTTCAGCAAACGCGCAAACCGCCTGGTCAGCACTTCTTTCATCATGCCGAAATCATCGCCACCAGTGTCCTGTTCGGTCTTGATGTTGAACTTGCGGTATTGCGCTTTCGCCAACCCTTCCGGTCCGGCGACAATCATGCCACCAACCGCATTGGTGCCCTGAATATGTGAATTGTCGTACACTTCTATGCGCCGCGGCATGCGCTCAAGGCCGAACACATTTTTCACCCCTTCCAGCAACTTCTTCTGGGATGATGTATCGGCCAGCTTACGGCCCAGCGCCTCACGGGCATTGGTCATGGCGTGTTGAACCAAGTCACGTTTTTCACCACGCTGCGGCACCAGGACCTCCACCTTGCGGCCGGCCTTGGTTGAAAGCGCGTCGATCAGCAGGTCAAGTTCACTGACGTCGCCGGACAACATGATTTGGCGCGGCACCGGTTTGTCGTCGTAAAACTGGGCGATGAAGGCAGCCAGCACGTCAGCCGGTTCAACGGATTTGTCAGCGCGCGGGAAATAAGCACGAGTGCCCCAGTTCTGCCCTGCCCTGATGAAAAACACCTGGATACAGGTCTGACCGCCCTCCTGCGCCAGACCAAAGACATCTGCTTCAGCTACGCCTTGCGGGTTGATGCCTTGTGATGCGGTAACATGGCTGAGCGCAGAAATCCGGTCACGGCACACAGCCGCTCGCTCAAAGTCCAGGTCTTCCGATGCTAGTTCCATCTGTTTCGCCAGGGCTGTTTTCACCGCATTGGATTTCCCGGCCAGAAAGGCTTCTGCCTGCTTTACCAGCTCACCATAGCCATCTACGGAAATCTCACCGGTGCACGGCGCAGCGCAGCGCTTGATCTGAAACAGCAGGCAGGGCCGGGTCCGGTTTTCATAATAACTATCGGAACAGGAGCGCAGCAAAAACGCTTTCTGCAACAGGTTGACGGTGGTGTTGACCGACCCGGCAGACGCAAACGGGCCATAATAACTGCCTTTGCGGCTGCGTGCGCCACGATGCTTGGTTATCTGGGCTACCTCGTGATCCTTGGCGATCAGGATATAGGGAAACGACTTGTCATCACGCAGGATGACATTGTAGCGTGGTTTCAACCGCTTGATCAGGTTCGCTTCCAGCAACAGGGCTTCCGGCTCTGTCTTGGTGGTGACAAATTCCATCGAGCAGGTGTTGGCGATCATGGCTGCGATGCGATTGGTATGGCCGCCCAGCCGGGTATAGTTCGAGACACGGTTTTTCAGATTGCGTGCCTTGCCCACATAAAGCACATCGCCCTTGTGGTTATACATCCGGTACACGCCCGGCCTGCCCGGCAGCGTTTTTGCAAACCGCTTGATGACCTCCGGTCCACTTTCAATGGTGCCGTCGGTTGTTTCATCGTCTTGCGTAGTCAGGGGTTCGCTCATCGGCCTCGTCAGCCTCGGGTGCGCTCGATCTCGATACCCACGCTCGAGGCCTCGGGAATGATGTCTAGTTTCTCGACCCGCACCCGGACGCGCTTGATCGACCTGTTCTTCAAAACCTTGTCGGCAATCTTTTCGGCAAGTGTCTCGACCAGATTGACATGGCCGTCCTGCACAATGGTCTTAACGTTCTTGACCACCTTTTCGTAGCTGACGACATTCTTGATGTCATCTTCCAGCGCTCCGCCCTGCTCCTGCACGGCACAATCGATGTTCACGAGAATACGCTGTGGATGCCGCTTTTCATGCTCATATATGCCCACCATGGCAATCAGCGCCAGGTCACGCACGAAGACATGCCGCAAGCCGTGAGCGGCGTCTGCATATTCTGAACTCAGCGGGCGCGGATTGTTGTCCATTTCACTTACTCGATTTCATCCGTGACGTCCGGCGTTTGCCAGACAAGATGCTGACCACCATCAAGCACGATCATCTGTCCGGTCAAGGCCGGGGCCGACAAAATGAACGACAATGCCGACGAAATCTCTTCAGGCGAGGTGCCGCGCTGCAACAGTGTCTGCTCGGTACGCTCGGCAAAGTCACCCTCTTTCATGCGCACATGCGGCAAGGCAGGTCCCGGACCGATGGCATTGACCCTGATACGCGGAGCCAGCGACTGAGCCAGCGTACGGGTGACCGTCCACAACGCTGATTTCGATGCCGTGTATGAAAAATATGTCGGGTTCAGTTTCAATACACACTGGTCAATGAGGTTGATGATGTTGCCATGCGCACTGTCAGGAAACTGGGCGACAAAGGCCTGGGCCAGAAACACCGGCGCCCGCAGGTTGGTACTGTGA
>JABDRA010000001.1 GCA_013041995.1 Anderseniella sp.
GATGAACACAATGGTTTTTTTCAGCATTTGCTGCAGGCGTATGAACTCGTCCTGCATTTCCGCCCGGATCAGCGGGTCGAGTGCGGAAAAAGGTTCATCGAGAAACCAGATGTCCGGCTCGACAGCCAGCGAGCGCGCGATGCCGACCCGTTGCTGCTGGCCGCCGGACAGTTCGCGCGGGAAGTAGTTCTCCCTGCCGCCCAGGCCAACAAGCTCGATCATCTCCATGGCGCGTTTTTCACGTTCCAGCTGATCGAGATTTTGTACCTCAAGCGGGAAGGCGACGTTCGACAGAACCGTGCGATGCGGCAGCAGGCCAAAGCTCTGGAACACCATGCCCATCTTGTGCCGGCGGATGTCTATCAGTTCCTGCGGTGTAACTTTGAGCAGATCACGTCCTTCATATTCAACTTCTCCCGCGGTCGGGTCGTTCAGACGGGTGATGCAGCGAATAATGGTGGACTTGCCGGAGCCCGACAGTCCCATAATGATGAGGATTTCACCCTGGTGGACATCAAATGAGACATTGCGTACAGCACCTATGTAACCTTCTGCAGCAAGATCATCAGCGGTCGGGTTGCCGTTGTGGCGCTGCATGAAGCCGTCTGGATCCGTCCCGAAAATTTTCCAGATATTGCGGCACTTGATTTGCGCGTCGACGCCCATATTGTCCCCTTCAGCGGCCAGCCCGCCGGATCGTCTTCTTATCGTTGCACAGATAAAAAGGCCGGGCAAAAGATGTCTTCAGCCCGGCCTCGAAATGTTGCTCACATGAGTTGCGAACCTATTTCTTCCAGCCCTCGACAACGGCTGCGTTATCGGCAATCCACTTGTCGGCAGCATCTTCCGGAGACAACCCGTCAACATCAACCATCAGGGCAGCAGCGGCGATCTGGGCGTTGTCAAAGTCGATTTTCTGCATCACGGCCCAGGCTTTCGGATACTTTTCAGCAAGGCCTGACCAGGCAGCTTTCTTCAGCCAGCCCGAATGGGGGGCGCCGCAGTCGCCGGTGGCGTTGGGATTTGGTCCCCATGCCTTGTCTTCCATGCAACCTTTTTCAGGTTTTGGGAAGTCGACAAACCGGCCCTTGAACTTCGACTCGATGAAATTCGGGGTCCAGTTGAACAGCACAATCGGCTCTTTTCGGTCATAGGCAGACTGCAGTTCTGCCCACAAGGTTGCTGCCTGTCCGACATTGATTGCCTTGAAATTCATTTCCAGGGCGTCAATGCGCGCGGCGTAGTTTTTGCCCCAGTCAGCCGGCGGGCCAACGAAGCGGCCTTTGGGCTTGGTCTCTGCTGTCGCGAAAATTTCCGCGCAGGCATTCAGGCCTTCCCAGTTTTGGGCTTCAGGGCATTTTTCCAGAACGTAGTCGGGGATCCACCATTCTTCGCGGGTAAGCGCGGTATGAGACCCGGCATCAACCATGCCGTCCTCGGCAACGGCCTTTTCAAAGGCTGTCTTCATGGACCCTTCCCAGGCTTCCACCTGGAAATGCATGTCACCATCGGCAATGGCCTTGAACTGCAGCTGAGAATCTGAAGGCGCATACTCAACCGTGTAGCCCATGCCTTCCAGTGTCTTGCCGACAACAAATGACAGCACCAGCTGGCTGGTCCAGTTGTTTTGAACCATGATGATCGGATCATCGGATTCAGCTTCTGCATAGGCCGGTAGTGTAAACGCCAGACTGGCGGCAACAATGGCCGAGGTGGCCAGCAGTTTTGTAATCTTCATCGTATTCCTCCCGGATTTGATGAGCCCGTTTCGGGCTTCCCTGGTGCTGATTTTGCATTTCTGGACGGTCTATCCATCTGCGTCAGCGGCGACATCACTTGCACTATTGGCTGAATCCTCAACCAAATCAACCCAAAATAGAACCGATTGTGATCCAATTGGAAGAATTGGTTGTCTTGTAGTGCGTTGATAGGCAATTCAAGAACCGAGTGCCGCCCTGGCAGGATAAGGTTGCGCGGGCAAATAGAGGCTTTGGGTAAGTTTTCGGTTTTGTCTGGGCGGCCGATGCAATCTGTGTTGCAGTTTCGCTTGAATCAAGTCAAATTGGTATAGAATTGGTCGTCAGCAACTGCAACGGGAACATGAAATGTCCAAGAAGTTCACTGTAGCCTGTGTGCAGAACTGCGCCACGCCGGATGTCTGGCATAATATAGAAACAAGCCTGCGTTTGGCCGCTGCGGCCGCTGCCGACGGAGCCCAGCTGATAGCAACACCTGAGTATTTTTCCGGTCTTGAAACCAGGGATGGGCTGTTCCATCCCGGTGCGTATCCCGAAGCGGGTCATCCGGTGCTTCCGGCGTTTGCCGAAGCTGCCCGCAAGCTCGGTGTCTGGTTCCTGCTCGGGTCTATCGGCGTGCAAAACAGGGATGGTCGCATATCCAATCGCTCCTACCTGATCAACTCTGACGGTGAGATAGTCGCGCGCTATGACAAAATTCACATGTTCGACGTGGATCTCGATGGTGGCTCCTATCGCGAGTCAGCGACCATCTCGCCGGGAGGCCAGGCGATCGTGGCAGACACGCCGTGGGCCCGCATCGGGTTGTCGATCTGTTACGATTTACGGTTTGCAGCGCTTTACCGGCAACTCGCCTTGATGGGAGCAGAGGTACTGGCAACGCCTGCTGCGTTTACCAAAGTCACAGGAGAAGCGCACTGGCATATTCTGCAGCGTGCCCGCGCCATTGAGAACGGGTGCTTCGTCATCGCACCTTGTCAGTACGGCAAGATTTCAGGCGGCGGCGAATGTTACGGGCATTCACTGATCATCGACCCGTGGGGCGAGGTTTTGGCGGACGCAGGTGATGGTGAAGGTTACATTGTGGCCACACTGGATCTTTCCAGGGTTGAAGCTGCAAGAACCAGAATTCCGGCACTTCAGCACGAACGGCCAATTCGCGGGAGCGATGAAGGGCAGGGGCAAAAATCCCTACTTGTCGGCTCTGGATGATTGCCGTGGCACCAAGATGCCGGTCAGTCGTCGGACGCAGTGCCGACAAGGTCCAGGTGGGCCAATTCCATATGGGCGTTCAATGCATCGATTGCTGATTTGGTATCACGGTTTATCAGTGCGTCCAGTATGCCCCTGTGGAATTTGTTGTATTGGCGGATTTTCTCGGGGCTGAGAACCAGTTCGCGCGCCTTTCTCCATTGAGAATGAGTGCGTACTTCGTTGATTTGATGATACAATTTCACGATCAGCGGATTGCCGGATGCCTTTGCCAACTGGTGGTGGAACTCAGAATCAAGTCTTGTAAAGGTATTGCGGTCCTGCTCTGAAGCCTCGAGTTGGGTCAGCAGTGCTTCCATCTTCTCGATATCGCGCCCTGTCGCGTGAACCACCGCCAGCCGTGTCATCTGACGTTCGAAGCCGATGCGCGCGTCAATCAACTGCAGCGGGCTGATCTGCTCGACGACGTTTTCGGTTTCAAGGTCTGCCGGTCCGGAATAGTTGACGAATGTGCCGCTGCCGACTTTTCGAACCACCAGACCATCCTCTTCAAGATTGTCCAGCGCTTTCCTGATTGTATTGCGTGACGCTGCATAGGTGTCGGAAAGGTCGCGTTCCGGGGGTAATTGGTCCCCGTCATGGTACCGGCCTGTTTCGATTGCTTTGCGGAGTTCAGATGTGATGGACCGGGCTCCTCTGGCGCTTTTGTGTTCGATCGAAATCATTCCCTTTGCCTTGCAATAATGTCCGCGAGCAGGTGTTTCAGTTGTAGTTAATATAGGAAAGGATACGGTAAATTGCTATATATATCAATTTGTTGCCGGTCATGTCTGACTCATTTTCCTATTGCGGTCCGCCGCGACGTTTCAAGAGAATTCGCACAGATAGCGCCGCTTTGGCAACTCTTCTAAAGTCATGGTTGCCAAAGATGTTGGTGCAGCGGGAGAGAATTTTTGTGCGAAAAGGCGGGTGCGTTCATTTTGTAGGTTGTCAAAATTGGTATAGCATTGGTATGGTATTGGTCGATTTGGTGTGCGAGCAGGGAGAAACCGTTCAATGGCAATGGATATCGAAAATTTCGTTGATGCGCCGGGCAGGGCCGAAAAGGTCAAGGAAGTCCGGAAAATGATCGATGAGCTGGGGATTGAATACCTTTACCTGCAGTTCGTCTCTGTCACCGGCAAGATAATGGGTAAAGGCATTCCTGCAGATCACTGGGAAGCGGTTGCCAAGAAGGGCTTCCAGCTCGTCTACGGCGCGACCATGAACCTGTTCACCAACCGGGCAGGCGAGTATCTCGGCTATGGCCCGGAAGCTGCGGAACTGGTCGGCATCCCGGAGCCTGAGACCTTCATGCAGTTGCCATGGGACAAGCGCATCGGGCGTTTCTATTGCACCTTGTTCCGCAATCGTGAGGAAAAGGAAGATCCCGGCGGTTACC
>JABDRA010000006.1 GCA_013041995.1 Anderseniella sp.
TCAAAGGGCATTGCAGCGGGCAATTCCGACAACACCTATCGTGGCCTGGTGACCACCCATCCAAAGGCAAAGGGTGCACGTAACTTTACCCAGTGTGACTCCCTGCTGATTGGTGACAAGTGTGGTGCCCACACCGTGCCATATATTGAATCAAAAACCCGTACCGCGACGTTCGAACATGAAGCAACCACGTCGAAGATATCCGACGACATGATGTTCTATTGCCGGTCACGCGGTCTCGATGAAGAAGAAGCCGTAGCACTCGTCGTCAACGGCTTCGTGCGCGACGTGCTGCAGCAACTGCCGATGGAATTCATGGCCGAAACGCAGAAGCTGATCGGCATATCGCTTGAAGGCAGCGTCGGGTAGCCAAAGCCATGTTTGACCGCCTGTTTCAATCCCGGTTCGGCAGCCTGGAAGAGTTCACCGCCAAGGCCCGCAAGATATTCCTGCTGACATTGCCGTTCGGGCTGCTGTTCTGGGCATTCGACATCGGTATCGGCGGAACAAGTGAAGACGGCCGGGCCTGGCTGAATGTACCGATGATTATCGGAGCCGTTGGATTTATCGCCTGGGCCGCAGGCGGATTGATGATGATGATTAGAAAAGTTTGAAAGAACAGGGAATTAAGAAAATGCTTGAGATCAAGAACCTGCACGTGAGCCTCGAAGAAGAGGACAAGCAGATAATCAAGGGTCTGGACCTGACCATCAATGCCGGCGAAGTGAATGCCATCATGGGCCCGAACGGGTCCGGCAAGTCCACCTTGTCCTACGTACTGGCAGGCCGTCCCGGTTATGTGGTGACGAATGGATCGATCACCTACAAGGGCCAGGACCTGCTGGAAATGGAAATTGACGAGCGCGCTGCAGCCGGTGTGTTCCTGGCGTTTCAGTATCCAATTGAAATTCCCGGTGTCGCCACCATGCAGTTTCTGAAAGTGGCGTTGAATGCCCAGCGCAAGGCGCGCGGTGAAGGCGAAATGACCACGCCTGATTTCATGCGGCTGGTACGTGGGAAGGCGGAACAGTTGAATGTGACAACCGACATGCTCAAGCGCCCGGTCAATGTCGGCTTTTCCGGCGGTGAAAAGAAACGCGCGGAAATCCTGCAGATGGCTGTGCTTGAACCGAGCCTGTGTGTGCTGGATGAAACCGATTCCGGTCTCGACATCGATGCCTTGCGTGTCGTCGCGGAGGGTGTAAATGCACTGCGCTCGCCCGACCGCGGCATGCTGCTCATCACCCACTATCAGCGTCTGCTGGATTACATCGTACCAGACAGGGTGCATGTCATGTCCGACGGCAAGATTGTAAAATCCGGCGGCAAGGAACTGGCGCTTGAACTGGAAAAGGACGGTTACGCGGCATTTGCAGCGTAAGGCAGGATAAAAGTCATGACAGTTACTTTGGTAAAAACACCGGCGGAAACCGCCTATACCGACGCCTTCGATCCGCATGGTGCACTGGCGGAGGTGCGCAAGTCTGCCTTTGCCCAGTTTGCCGCGACAGGCCTGCCGCACCGGCGCATGGAAGACTGGAAGTGGACTGATCTGCGCCAGTGGATGTCCAGTCCGTTGCCGCCGGTTTCCGGCACGACCGCATCTGCCGACACAATAGACGCGCTGTTTTCCGCTTCGCCATTCGGCGACGTTGCGCGCGCGCGGCTGGTGTTTGTGGATGGTGCCTATGATGCAGACCGCTCAACCTTGCCGGCAACCGGCGACGTTGAATTCGTCAGCATCGGATCGGATGACCTGCCGGGCTGGGTGTCGGATAAACTGGTGGCAGGATCAACAGATCCAATTGCCGCCCTCAACCTTGCATACATGAGCGATGGTGCCGGTCTCAGGGTTAAGGCAGGTTCCAGCATGGACGCACCGATTGAATTACTGTTCGTGACCACGGCTGAGCAGGCCGCGACCTACACAACCCGGAATGTTGTGGTTTTGGAAGAGGGCGCATCTGCAACCCTGATCGAAACCCATATCGGCGGATCCGGCGAATATGTGCACAATTCGGTGACGCAACTGCATATCGCAGACAATGCCCGGCTTGACCGGGTGAAGGTTCAGGAGGAAGGCCTTGAAGCGATTCATCTTTCCAATACTGATGTGCATCTCGCTGAAAGCGCCCATCTCAAGGACTTCACCCTGACTATTGGCGGGCACGCCACCCGTCAGCAGGGCTTCATTACCTTTGCCGGCGAACATACGGAAAGCCACGTATCCGGTGCCTTCCTGCTCACCGGCAAGCAGCATAACGACACCAGGCTGGTCATCGATCATGCGGTGCCGAACTGCCTGTCGCGTGAATTGTTCAAGTGCGTGATGGACCAGGCGGCCCGCGGCGTATTCCAGGGCAAGGCGATCGTTCGCCGGGATGCCCAGAAGACCGACGGCAACCAGTCCTCACACGCTCTGCTGTTATCCGATGAGGCCGAGTTCGACGCCAAGCCGGAACTGGAAATCTATGCCGACGACGTCGTCTGCGGCCATGGTGCAACATCCGGTGATCTGGATGAAAACCAGATGTTCTATCTGCGTGCACGTGGCATTTCCGAAACCGAGGCCAAATCCATGCTGATCGGTGCCTTTGCTGCCGAGGCATTTGACGACGTGGAAAGCGATGCAATTCGCGAAGTGTTGGGCGGGCTAGCCGAAGGCTGGCTGGAACGGCGGAAGGCCGATTGAGGCAAGTGTCATGACCCGTATCACCCTCGATCATTGTG
>JABDRA010000015.1 GCA_013041995.1 Anderseniella sp.
CACAAGAAACTGACCGCCAAACTGGTGCGCATCCCGCTGCTGGCCGACGTGCCGTATCCGGTGATGATGGAGCCGAACCTGGTCATCGAATTCTACTCAAGCTGATCCACGCATTCAGTTTTATCGAGATCCGGCCCGGCAAGAGTTTATCTTGCCGGGCCTTTCTGTCTGAGGAGCCATAGACATGAAGCTTTACATCGGAAACCAGAAGTACTCGTCCTGGTCATTCAGGCCGTGGATCGCGCTGAAGGTCAAGGACGTGGCATTTGAACAAGTGCTGCGCCGGTTTGACGATCATCCGGAACGGGTTGATTTCAAAACCTTTTCACCGACCGGTAAGGTTCCAATGCTGGACAATGACGGGGTGAAGGTCTGGGAATCGCTGGCGATCCTGGAATATCTGGCGGACCTTTATCCGCAAAAAGGCTTCTGGCCCGAAGATATCGCCCAGCGTGCCCGTGCCAGAGCCATTTCGGCGGAAATGCTCGGCGGGTTCAATTCGCTGCGCTCTGAGTGCCCGATGAACATGGCACGCAAGCACGGCGCCCTTGATGTGTCTGATGGCGTGCGCAGCGATGTTGCCCGCATTGAGAATATCTGGAGCGAATGCCTCGAAAAATCCGGCGGTCCGTTCCTGTTCGGGGAGTTCTGCAATGCCGATGCCATGTATGCACCGGTGGTCAACAGGCTGGAGATTTACAAATTGTCAGACCATGGCGCAGTCAAAGCCTACTCCGCTGCGATGAAGGCGTTGCCGGCATGGCAGGAATGGGAAGCCGCCGGCCGGGCAGAGCCGTGGATTTACCCGGAGGACGAGGCTTGAACCGGATCTTCTACAGACCCTGCTAGGCCTCGTGCCGGTTGCGGAACAATTCCCAGGCGAACTTGGCCCTCACGCCCACGTCCAGAAACGGCCGTGGCGGGACTTTTGACGGGCTGCCCAGGCTTTCCATGTCGGCAATCATCGGGTTGTCCACACCGCAGGCCATGTCTGCAGCCAGCATTCCGGAGATTGTTCCCTTGGTCACGCCAACCGCATTTTGACAGGTTGCGGCCCAGACATTTCCGGCCACCTTGCCAAAGCCCGGCGCGCCGTTTTCCGACAGGCAGATAAATCCGGTCCAGGTGTGCTCCATGGTGACATTCGGCAACATCGGGAAACGTTCATCGAAAAGTCTCTTGTGTTCACTTGCGATGGTTTTGCGTGCTGCATCAGTGCATCGAACAGATGGCTGGAAGTGTATGTTTTGTCGAATCAATATGCGCTTGTCGGGGGTGTAGCGCATGGTAATGCCGGCAAACGCATTGGCAGGTGTCAGGCCCCAATCCTGATCGACTCCATAGACTGCCTGTTCCGCATCATTCAATGGCCTGGTCAGACTCGCATGGGCTGCAAACCGCAATAGCCGGCCGCGATAAAATCCGAACTGATCGGCCAGACCATTTACGCAGATGATGAGTTTTGGTGCAAATACGCTGCCGGAAGGCGTCTGCGCGGTGACACCGTTAGTGTAGTCGATATCCACTACGGGTGAATGTTCATACAGGTCGATATTGCCCGGCAGGCTTTCTGCAAGGCCACGGGTCAGTGCCGCCGGGTTCATCAAGACGCAGCCCGGTGTGTAGATAGCGGCATCAAAGTGTTTTGAGCCCAGCTTGTTGCTCAGTTCGTCTTTTTCCATCCAGGTCAACGGCTCGCCGATGGCTTCCAGTTCGCGGGCGAAAGGTTCAAGCACCTCGCTTGTTCCACGCGCGCTTGCTGCCGCGTGATATTTGCCCCTGCGCACCCAATCACAATCGATTTTGTGCTGCGTTACCATGTCTTCAAGATGAGAAATGGCCGCTCTGGCGAGGCCCATGTAGCATTTCGATGCCTCAAGCTCCTCAAGGGAGGATCCGACATTGTGCGGCAGGTCTATGGCAAACCCGGAATTGCGGCCTGACGCGCCTTCGGCGGCTTCATGTGCCTCCAGCAGGGCAATTCGGTCATCCGGCCTGTTGATGGCTAACTGCCGGGCAGCAGCAAGTCCGGCAAAGCCGGCACCGATGACCAACCAGTCTGCCTTGATAGTTTTGTCAAGTGCGGGCCGGTGTTGCCGGGGCGCAAGGATCGCACTCCATCCGTTGGTCTTGTCGTCTTCAGGCAATAAATTGATTTTCATGTTGGGCGCTCAGTCTGATTTGGTTTCTGCCCAGTTGGCCGGGTGAATTGCAAAAAACACCAGGGCATCTTCGGCTTCGTACACCAGCGGAGTGCCGGCCGGCAGCCAGATGGAATCCTTGCTGTTTGCCGTAAGAACACCGTCCGGAGTGTGAACTCTCACCTGGCCTTCGACTACGTAAAGCACTTCATCATATTTAACGGTCCATTCCAGGCGTGCGTTGCGCAGCCGGGCCATGCCGCAGCCGAGTTCGCTGCCATCTGCACTGGAACAGATGTTGGCCAGTTGCGCCTGGTCACCCCCTTCAGCACGTGGGGTGAACTCAAGATCAGTGAACTTGACCAGTCTGGCCGGTGATTTGGTTTGGGTCATGTTTCGACGTCTCACAGTGATCGTTGCCCTGTCAGCCTCCCGACAGGGCGTTTCAAGACAATGGATTTGAATTCAGCATGAAACATGGTGTTCAAACTGGCAAGCTTTAGCGGGTTGAAAGATGTCGGCAAGACGCATAGATAGTCGGCATATTTCTTTGACGATGCTAGATGATTCGATTTTTTGAAAGACCGGATGTCCGCACTGCTCGAACTCAACAGCCTGGTAAAACGCTTTCAGTCGTTCACGGCGGTGAACGGCATTTCACTAGAAGTGCCTGCCGGTGAAGTGCTTGGATTCCTGGGACCCAACGGGGCCGGGAAATCCACCACCATGAAAATGGCGGCAGGGTTCCTGACACCGGACTCAGGCAGCGCGCATATATGTGGCGTGGATGTTGCGGAAAAACCGCAACTGGCGCGTCAAAACCTCGGCTACCTGCCGGAAGGCGCGCCCGCCTACGGCGAAATGTCGGTTGCATCCTTCCTGAAATTTTGTGCCAGGCTGCGTGATCTTTCCGGTGCTGAAGCCCGTGATGCAATCGCAAAGGCTGTTGAGCGCACTGAACTCGGCGCGGTGCTTGAGCAACCCATCGAGACCATGTCGAAGGGCTTCAAGCGCCGTGTCGGCCTGGCGCAGGCCATCCTGCATGAGCCCAAGGTGCTGATCCTCGACGAGCCCACCGATGGACTTGATCCAAACCAGAAACATCACGTGCGCCAGCTGATCCGCGATATGTCGGCGGACCGGGCCATCGTGATATCCACTCATATTCTTGAAGAGGTTGATGCGGTGTGCTCGCGTGCCGTCATCATAGATCGCGGAACCATCGTGGCCGACGGTACCGCAGCCGACCTGCGCAAGCTGGGTCCGGGCAAGGGCAAGACATCCAGCCTGGAGGAGGCCTTCAGGCATGTGACTGTCCCCGTAACAGCGGAAGAGAAGCCTCATGTCTAGGATCATGGCCATATTCCAGCGTGAACTGTCGGGCTATTTCAACACGCCGATTGCCTATGTGTTTCTGATCATCTTCGTCATGCTGGGCGGACTGTTCACCTTCTATATCAGCAATCTGTATGAACGCGGCGTGGCTGACCTGGTGCCGTATTTCACCTATCTGCCGTGGCTGTTCCTGATCCTGGTGCCGGCCATTTCCATGCGGTTGTGGTCGGAAGAACGCCGCAGCGGCACCATCGAACTGTTGATGACCATGCCGATCAGTGTCTGGCAGGCTGTTATTGGCAAATGGCTGGCCAGTGTGGCTTTTGTGGCCGTAGCCCTGGCGTGCACCAGTCCACTGTGGCTGACGGTCAACTATCTGGGATCGCCGGACAATGGTGTCATTGCCGTCAGTTACCTGGGCGCACTGGCGCTGGCCAGCGTGTTCCTGGCGATCGGAAGCTGCATGTCGGCGCTGACCAGCAATCAGGTCATTGCTTTCGTCCTGGCGGTGAGCGCAGGCTTTGTGTTTGTCACATCAGGCACGCCGATTGTGCTTGACGGGGTGCGCACCGTTTTGCCCGAAGCCATCGCCTCCGGGATCGCTTCGCTGTCTGTCCTGACCCATTATGACGGCCTGACCCGTGGTCTGATCGATGTACCGGCCGTGGTGTGGGTCATCTCCATGACCGCGTTCTGGCTGTTTGCCACAACCGTGGCAGTTGAACTCAAGAAGGCCGGGTGAAGGTGATGTTGCAGGGCGCATCCAAATCGACACTTGGCATAGCCGCACTGGTGTTTGCGGCGATAGCGCTGGTGGGGGTCAATCTGTGGGCGGGCCAGGGCCTCAGCCGCTACCGCGCAGATATGACGGCAGGCGGCATCTACACCCTGTCCGACGCAACCCGGTCGGTGTTGTCCGGTCTGGATGAGCCGGTGACAATCCGCCTGTTTTACACGCCCGAACTCGGCACACAGGTGCCGACCTATGCCAGGCACCATGACCGCGTGCTGTCGATGCTGCGCCATTATGCTGATCTGTCTGCGGGGAAACTGCGTGTCTCGCTGGTGAATGCTGAGCGGTTCACCGATGAAGAAGATGAAGCCTCTGCCATTGGACTGCAGGGCGCGCCGCTGCCCGGTGGCAACGGGTCGGCCTTTTTCGGCCTGGCCGGGACCAATTCCACCGATGAGCTCGAGATCATTCCGTTTCTGGCGCTGGAGCGGCAGAATTTTCTTGAGCTTGACCTGACACGCATGGTGTTCAAGTTGGCCAATGCGGGCAAAAAGAAAGTTGCGCTGATGAGCCGGCTGCCGATCGCCGGCAATGTCAATCCGCAGACCGGGCAGCAGATCCCCGCCTGGGCAGTGCTTGGCCAGTTACGGGATTTCTTCGACATCGAATTCCTGTCACCGACCTTTGATGCAGTGCCGGATGATGCAGAGCTGTTGTTGCTGGTCGCACCGGGTGAAATCAATGAAAAGACGGCCTATGCCATCGACCAGTATGCGCTGGCAGGCAAGCCTGTCATCGTGTTTGCCGATCCTTATTCCGAAGTTTTACCGTCGGCACGGGATAACCTGCAGGGCAGTCCGCTGTTCACCGCCTTGCTGGCTGCGTGGGGCATGCAGCTTGAGGCGGACAAGGTTGTCGGCGACATCGACAATTCGCGGCAGGTTCAATTCAACAATCAAGGGCAACCGGCGATTGTCAATTATCTTCCCTGGCTGGCCATGGCCGAGACCAGCTTTGAGCGGACAGATGGCATCTTCAACCAGATTTCCTCATTGCTGTTTGCATCAGCCGGTGCACTCACGCCTGTGAAAGAGGCGGGCACGAGCTTCCAGCCGCTGATTGCCAGTTCGCCGCGGTCTGCGATGATTGAAGTGAAGAAGCTGCGCAATCCGAACCCCATACAGATGCTGCAGACATTTCTGCCGGACGGCCAGCAGCGGGTGCTGGCGGCCCGGTTGCGTGGTGAAGCGAAGTCGTCATTCAAGGATGGCCGTCCCGCGGATGCAGCCGTCGAAGGGTCCCATCTTGCATCGGGTCCGGTAAACGTCCTGGCCGTGTCGGATGCCGATATGCTGTTTGATTCATTCTGGGCCGAAGTGGGCCAGTCGAATGGCCGGCAGGTGGTTATTCCGCGTGCCGGCAATGCCAATTTCCTGATCAATGCCATTCAGGACATGGCCGGTGGACAGGCACTGGCCGGCCTGCGCGGCCGCGGCGTTGAGCAACGCCCGTTCACCCGCGTCGCGCAATTGCGCGCAGATGCCAATGCAAGGTTCAGACAGCAGGAGCAATTGCTGAACAAGCGGCTCGAAGAAACCCAGAAAAAGCTCACCGACCTGCTGTCACGCTCGAAGGACGGCGAAGTAACCCTGAGCGAAGCCGACCAGAAGGGTATAGAGGATTTTCGCACCGAGATGTTTACCGTTCGCAAGAGCCTGCGTGAAGTGCAGCGCAATCTGCGGGCCGATATCGATGCGCTCGGCACTAGGGTCAAGGTGGCGAACATTGCCATTGTGCCTCTGTTTATAGCCGTGATTGGTTTCTTCCTGCTGTGGCGCAGGCGCGCGCGGGCAAATGCCTCCAAGACCAGGGGAGTGCAGCAATGACACCTCGTGGCGTAATAGTTCTGGCGGTCGCAGCGGCAGTATCTGTGGCAGGCGCTACCTGGCAGTTGCAGGCAAATTCCTCCGGGTATGAAGAGGCGCAGCGCGGCGAGCGGTTGCTGCCCGATCTGTTGGCCAAGGCCAACGATGTGGCTGCCATTGTCATCAGTCAGGCGGACAACACTGTTCGTATTGAACGGGCAGGCACATCCTACATTCTTGGCGGTTCCGGCTATCCTGTGAAGGGCGGCAAGTTCCAGACGGCAATCGTGGCCACCGCCAGTCTTGAGAAATTCGATGCCAAAACCGCCCGTCCGGACAAATATCCGCTGATCGAGGTTGAGCCGCCCGCGGACAAGACGGCCAACAGCCGCCTGATCAGGTTTGAAGACGCGAGCGGAAATGATCTTGGCGAAATCATCCTGGGCAAAAAGGCGCGCGGACGGTTGGGCGGCGCTGTCGGTGATGGCCAATATGTCCGGCTGCCCGGTGAAACCCAAAGCTGGCTGGCGCGCGGTGTTGTCGATGCCGATGTCAAACTTGAAACCTGGGTCGATAACGCGATTACCGACATGAATGTCGAGTTCGTGGTGCGCGCAGTCTTCCAGCCCACTGGAGGTCCCGAACTGATGGTGCGGCGCACCGGTGTGACGGAGGGCGGTCAGCCCAAGTTCGAGCTGAACCGGGTTCCTGACGGCAAGAAGCCGAAGAATGACCTGACGCTCAGATATGCTGCAACCGATCTGGGCAACGTCAACTTCGTGGATGTGCGCAAGGATCAAGGTGGTGATGTCGTGCAGCGGGCGACCTTGATGATGGCGGATGGACTAACAGCCGAGTTCCGTATTACCGCAGATGACTGGGTGAGCCTTCACGTGGTCAACGATGGTCAGGACAAGACTACAACCAAGGACCTGAAGGCTCGCACGCAAGGCTGGCAGTACAAGCTGGCCGACTACAAGCTGAAGCAGTTGCAACTGACCATGTCGGACCTGACTGAAGATGTGACCGAGTGAGTTCATTGATCCAGCGTGAACAGCTGCACGGCTTTTGCGTCCACATAGGCAAAGCAGCCGGCCAGTTGCGGCAGAAACGGCGTTGAGGAGTAGGCCCCGATTGCGCCTTGCGCTTCAAGACGTCCGGCAAACCCGGTTTTGTCGCCATAGGTAACCCACGTTCCCGGCATCCAGGTCGCGCGTATGGGTCTTCCGCCTGCTTGAATGATGCTTCCAAAGACCTGGTCTTCAGTCATGGATGGCGGAAACACTGCCAGCATAGTGCCGGACTGTTCCGGGCTCACCCGGCCGAGATGCATGTACAGCGCAAACCCCGCCAGCCAGACAAGCATGATGGCGGCAAACAGGGCGCCGGCAGTTCCGTGTCCTGGCCATTTCATATCATGCCTGCGCGCCGCCGGTTACTGAAAAGGCCGGTGCGCGCATCTCCTTGATCGGCCAGTGCATCAGGGCGGCAAACAGGCCAAGTGCCACACCGATCCACCACACGGTGTCATAGGTGCCGGTCTGGTCATACAGCCTGCCGCCAAGCCACACGCCCAGGAACGAGCCGACCTGATGGGAGAAGAATACGATGCCATACAGCATGGCCATGTACCGGGTGCCGCAAATCACGGTCACCAGCCCCATGGTCAGTGGCACGGTTGACAGCCACAACAGACCCATGCAGGCGGAAAATACGATGGCCGACAGCGGCGTTATCGGCAGCACGAAGAACAAGGTCATGGCAACTGACCTGGCCAGATACAGAAGTGTCAGGCTGTAGCGTTTCGAATACTTGCCGCCGACAATGCCTGCCGAATAGGCACCGACAATATTGAACAGGCCGACAACACCGATCGACCAGGCAGCAAGCTGCGGATCAATGCCTTCCTGCACCAGCAGGGGCGGGAAGTGGACAGTCATGAACGCAACCTGGAAACCGCACACAAAGAAGCCGAGCGTCAGCAGAACGAAGCTCGCATTGCTTACCGCGCGTGAGAGAGCCTGAGAGATGTTCATTTCAAGTTCGGTTTCATTGCGCGCCACGCCACCACGCGCCGCCCGCAGCGGCAGCACCAGCGCAAACATGAACAGCACGGAACCGGCGAGCAACAGCAATGCGATTTGCCAGCCGAAGCCGGAAATGAATGCCTGTCCCAGCGGGGCAAATACAAACTGCCCCATGGAACTGGCTGCTGTGGCAATGCCGAATGACCATGAGCGTTTCTCCGGCGGCACCAGGCGGGCGAATGACGCCATGATCACCGAGAACGAGGTCATCGCGATGCCAAGCCCCATCAGCAGGCCGCCGGACAGCATCAGCAGGAATACGCTGTCTGCCAGCGACATCAGGGCCAGGCCGGTCGCGTAGATAACCGCTCCCGCGATGATGACGCGGAATGTGCCGAACTTGTCGGCAAAAGCCCCGGCGAACGGCTGTGCGATACCCCAGATCAGGTTTTGCAGCGCCATGGCCAGGGCAAAGGTTTCGCGGCCCCAGCCGTTGGCTTCGGTAATTGGCGCGGTGAACAGGCCCATGGTGGAACGTGCGCCGAATGCGATCATGGCAATCAGGCAGCCGCACACGATAACCAGCATGGGGTTTATCGAAGGGGCCGGGGAAGGGGACGTGGTGGCTGTCATTGGAAGTTCCTGAAGCTGTCGCTGAACTGACATAAATCAATGCTGACGCAGCGGTTTTGAGGCATCCTTCAACCTGGGGAACAATAAGTAAAGGGAGGTCTCATGGCCGAAGAATCTCATGAAGCAGCGGCGGAGTCTACTGACACGGCGCTGGTCGGCAATGATAAATCGAACGGTCAGCAATTACCCGAGGATATTGCCAAGGGAGCCGCGGGCGATGAGCGAGACCAGATTCGCCGCGTTTTTGAACGGGGCGAGTATCCGTATAAAAACAAGATTCGCAGACCGTCCTACGAAAAACAGAAGGCAGAACTTCAGGTTGAATTGCTGAAGGTTCAGGAATGGGTAAAGGCGACCGATCAGCGGATAGTCCTGCTGTTTGAAGGCCGCGATGCAGCCGGCAAGGGTGGCACGATAAAGCGCTTTACGGAACATCTGAACCCGCGTGGTGCGCGTGTCGTGGCGCTGGAAAAGCCCACCGACCGTGAAAAGACGCAATGGTACTTCCAGCGCTATATCGAGCATTTGCCGTCCGGCGGTGAAATCGTGTTTTTCGACCGTTCCTGGTACAACAGGGCTGGTGTGGAACGGGTCATGGGTTTCTGTTCGGCCAATGAATATCTGGAGTTCATGCGCCAGACGCCCGACTTTGAGCGGATGATCGTGCGCAGTGGGATAAGGCTGTTCAAGTACTGGTTCTCGGTCACGCGGGACGAACAGTTGCGCCGGTTCCAGTCGCGCGAGGTTGAGCCGCTGAAGAAGTGGAAACTGTCACCGATCGACCGGGCCTCGCTGGACAAGTGGGACGACTATACCGAAGCCAAGGAAGCCATGTTCTTCTACACGGATACCGCCGATGCGCCGTGGACGATCATCAAGTCCAATGACAAGAAGCGGGCCCGGTTGAATTGCATGCGCCATTTCCTGTCGTCTCTGCCGTATCCCGGCAAGAATACCAAGGTCGTCAGGGCGCCAAACTCGCTGCTTGTCGGGTCCGGTGGCGATGTCATTGGCCGCAGTGAGCATGTGCTGGGCAGCTCTCTGCATCCCGACCAGCGCAAGGGCGGGTAGGTGCCTGCCTCAGTTTTCTGCAGCGATTGACGCGATTGCGGTTTCCGGGCCTTCAATGACAATCGTGACCCCGGTATCGGTATAATCCCGGCTGATCACGCTCACATCCGCAGCACTGATGCGCTGCTCCAGAGATGACATGTCTTCGAACGCACAACTGATGGTGCGACTAACGATACGATGCCAAGGCACCAGTGTTGCTGCCTCGATTGTGCGCAAAGCCGTTCCGGCATAGGCACGTGCCAGTCCGCCTGCGCCCAGTTTGGTGCCGCCGAAATAGCGCACGATGATAATGCCGGCGTCCACGAGATCTGCCCCGATCAGCACCTTGAGCGTCGGCATGCCTGACGTGCCTGCCGGTTCACCATCGTCCCTGGCACCTTCCTCGATGCGGTTGTCCGGCAGCATGCGGCGAAAGGCTGTGACATGATGAGTGGCCTTGCGATGCGTTTCGCGCAAGTCCGTCAGTGTGCTCTCGAACTCAAGCCACGGCACCAGATGACCAGTAAAGCGGGAGCCTTTTTCGTCAAGTTCTGCGGTGGCAGGCGCGCTGATCGTGAAGGGGCTCATCCCAGGGTCCTTCCC